>CAYSUX010000059.1:0-13098 GCA_964434315.1 uncultured archaeon | reverse complement strand
CCCGTTCCCTGGCACTGGTATTGCGGGAATGCCTGGACCACCTGGGGTTCAAGTACGACTACAGTCTGAGCCGCCGCCACTTCTCAAGGTTCACCTTCGTCATCACCCTGGATCGGTTCACCCACACGTTCCGGTTCCAGGTCACCAGTCCGGCCGAGTTCGAGCTCGACTGCTGGGACGAGTCACCCAGTCATGGTGGTAAACTCCATTTCATCGAGATCAAGGGTCTGGACGAGCAGGCGCCCGGGCACATCAAACGGTTGTTGCGCATCCTTGCTGTCAGCCTGCCCCTTCGGCCCTGGAAGTTCAAGCTGAGCCACCGGCTGGGAGTGGGTTTGCTACTGCCCGAGTTCCTCTATGCCAGGAAGGATTGGACCCGGGCCGGGGTGACGGAAGCGGACCTGAAGGACCTGGAACCGGTGATACTCACCCGGGAGAGGGTGGAGGTGACCGGCAGGGAGCTGGATGAGCTGAGACTGGTGGAACTGGAAGAGGATGAGGACGACGATGATGACGAGGGTAATGATGAGGACCTGGAAGGGGATGAATTGGACGGAGAGTATCTGGATGAGTTGGACCGGGAGTATCTGGATGAGGAGGAGGACGATGAAGATGAAGATGATGATGTTGAAGGATGAGACGACAAGGGAGGCTATCGACGATATGGATCTGGACGGGACCGGCGCGGTCGGGCAAAGAGGAGGGGAATGAGACGGCCCTGTTGTCGGAGATGGAACAGGCCCATACCCAACGATTCCTCAAGGAGCGGTTCGCCGCCTACTACAGTAAGGTCAGGCTGGAGCTGCCACCCCGCTTCAACCGCCGGGAGTGGGGTTTCGTGCCCCGTGGTGGGACGATGCGTCGCCACATCTCCTTCCAACGTCGGGATTCCCTGGTGGAGTACCTGAACCAAACCATCCCGCTCCATGCCTACCATTCGGTGGCCTACTACCGCGATCCCATGGCGGCCAAGATGGTCGACAAGAAGTGGCAGGGAGCCGACCTGGTGTTCGACCTGGACGCCGACCATATGGAAGGCGCCGAGAACACCTCGTTTCCCAGGCTCATGCTTCAGACCCGTATCGAGACCGCCAAGCTGGTCCACGAATTCCTGCTGGGTGACCTGGGTATCCAGCCCCGATGGCTCAGGGTCTATTTCTCCGGAGGCCGGGGTTACCATATCCATGTGCGCGATCCCGGACTCCTTGGATTGGACAGCAGCGCCAGGCGGGAGGTGGTGGATTATGTCACCAGCACCGGTCTCGATACTGACAAGATACTGGTCAACCGGGTCAAATCGTGGACCCGTTTCAAAGGTCGGGACCATGCCGAGGTCATCAAGGTCCTGCCATCGGTAAGCGCGCCTGGATGGGGCGGCCGACTGGCCCGTGAGGTGGAAGGATCCATCAGGGCCTTGTCGGGTCCGATGCGTATGGATTCCCTGGCCAGCCTGAAAAAGATAAAGGATGTCGGCCCCAAGACCGTGGAGAAGCTGACGACCCTGGTCAAGAAGGGCACCCAACTGCAGTATATCTGGGAGGCGGCACCATCCGCATTGCAGGAGTACTGGCTTGAGCAGGCCCTCGCCAAGAGCCGGGGTCACACCGACGAACCGGTCACGACCGACACCCACAGACTCATCCGCCTGCCCGGTTCCCTGCATGGCGGCACCGGCCTGGCCGTGGTCCCGGTCCCGCTGGACGGGATGGAGGATTTCGACCCCTACGAACAGGCCGTGGCCCTGGACGCCACACCGGTACGGGTGCGGGGCGGAACCGGACCGGGCAAGGTGAAGCTCCTGGGCGAGCACTACGGGCTCGAGCCCAACGAGGTGGCCATGATGCCGGCCTATGCGGCGGCCTATTTCGCCTGTCGCAAATGGGCGACCCTGGCCCTCTCATCCAGGGAGGTCTCCTGATGTTGCCAAGGGATGAACCACAGAGACACAGAGCGCACAGAGACAACACGGAGAATCATGGACGGCGAATCTGCGGGGCCGATGAGGCCGTGAGTCTCGAACTTGCGAGAGACTACGGAGGGGGCCATTTGCGCCCCCTCGGGGGGCACATGGACTGGCACAGCTTTGCTGGGCCAGACTAGCTATGCTGGCCGACAAACTGAATCGACCTCCACTGATATGTGGAGTCGATGAAGCAGGCCGGGGACCGGTGCTGGGACCCATGGTCGTGGCCGGTGTGGCCGTCGCCGACGAGGCCCCCCTGCGCAGACTGGGGGTCCGCGACTCCAAACTCTTAAGCCCCAAACGCCGCGAGGAGCTGGTGCCCAAGATCCAAAAGATCGCCGAATACGAACTGGTGAGCCTGGAGGCCGAGGACCTGGATGCCCTTCGTTCCCAGATGACCCTCAACCGCATCGAGGCCCGGCTCTTCGCCAGTGTCCTGGGCAAGCTGAAACCCGCAATCGCCTACCTGGACGCGGCTGACTCCAATGCCCGGGCCTATGGTCGTGAGGTCCATGGTCGGTTGGTCGTGGCGGCCGCGGCCGCCAATGAGCCCCACCCAGAGATAGAGATCATCTGCGAGCACAAGGCGGACCTGAGATACCCGGTGGTGGGAGCTGCCTCGATCCTGGCCAAGGTGGCCCGGGACCAGGCCATCGTGAAGCTGGAAGAGAAGGTGGGTGAACCTGTGGGTTCGGGTTATCCCTCGGACCCGACGACCCAAGAGTTTATCAAGCGCTACTGGCGTGACAATGGTCGACTGCCACCAGGAACACGTCGAAGCTGGAAGACGGTGGACCGGTTGACCAGACCACAGGTTTCCCTTGACCAGTTCGGTGGTTGAAGGTGGCACGAGTTGAGATCATGGTCCCTGCCGATGAGACTGCCAAAAGCAACGCCGATCTGACCGACAACATCCCGAATGGCGACATACTGTCCCTGGATGCCATCCAGGCCCACCTGGAAGAGAAGGTCGAGCTCTTCAACGCCCAGATCCCCAACGAGCCGAAGTTCGCCAAGTTCGTGGCCCTAATGGAGAAGACGGTCATGGTGCAGATCGGGGATGAGGTCGGTTTTGTCACCCGCCTGGCCAACTCCACCCTGGAGCATTTCAGTCGGGTGAACCTGCCCATCGATACCGAGCATGACATCATCATCATGGCCGACCATCCCACCATGTCGGGTATGCTCAGCGGCACCCTGAAACCCATCAAGGCCTATGCCACCAAGAAACTCAGGCTCAAAGCCCAGGTCAAGGATGTGCTGTTTCTCAAGAAACTCCTGGCCAAACCGAAGAATTAGGGCCAAATGTCGGACAGGGTCTGGTCCTCCTACGAGGTGGCAGACCTGGGGCAGGTGAACGATGTGGCCGTGGCAGACCTGGATAACGACGGTTACCTGGACATCGCGGCAGGCTGCGAGCGGGGTGGTGCGAACTGGCGTGTATCGATACAGCCTAGCCTAGAGGCTTTGCTCCTCCCTGGCCTTCAGATAACGTCGCCACACCAACACCGGTATCGCCACATTGGCCGCCACCACCGGAAAGAGGCATAGCAGGTAGGTGAGATCGATGTATTCCTCCTCGCTTTCGAAACGGTTGACCTTGTTGGCCTTGAACAGGTTGTTCTCGATGGTATTGGAGCCACTCTCCATCAGGTAGATGCCATAGTCGTTACGGGTCAGGGTGTTATTGGATATCGTGTTCCCTTTCGAGCGGTAGACATAGAAACCATATCGATTGAACGAACAGTTGTTGAAGGCCAAGTCATTGTCGTTGGTCTTCCAGAGACGAATCCCGCTGGTGTTGTTGAAGCATGTGTTGTTTGTCAGGGAATTTGAGACCGACCCTTGGATATCGATGCCGATGCTATTATGGTCGCAGGTGAGATTGTCCACCGTGTTGTCATCGGAGAATTCGAGCCAGGCACCGGTCTTATCATTGTTCGAGCAGTTCGAGTTGAGTAACTGGTTGCCATCGGAATGGTCCATGAGCAGGCCAAAGTGGTTGTCAAATAGAAGATCGCCCGAGAGCCGGTTATGGTTCGAACCCTCCAGGATGAGACCGTTTTGGGTATTGAACGCGAACTTGCTGTTCATGATGGTCGTGTTGTTCGAATTGAAAAGATAGAGGCCATGGGAGTTGCGAAGAGCGGTGATTTGGGAGATACTGTTGTTGTGGGAGTTCGAAAGATATATGCCCGACCAGTTGTTGTCATTGCACGAGAGGTCGGTCAGGCTGTTGAAGCTCGACGCCACCCGGATGCCGGTGCCCGGGAAATCGCTTCCACCGGTCACCTCGAGATGCTCGAGCACCACACCGTCCACCGAAATATTGATCACGTCGCCCTGATGCCCGCCATCGATCAATGTGGCGCTGTGATTCCCGGAAATGGTGATGGCCTTGTCGATGAGCAGATTCTCGTTATAGGTACCGGCATGGACCCGGATGATATCTCCGGGGATGGCGTTATCGATAGCCTCCTGGATCGAGGCATGATCGCCGCTTTCGTCCCTGGCCACGACGATGGTGGCCCCCTCGCAATCCCGGGATGAAAGGCTGAGAACTACAAGTAACAACATAAGGGTGGTACTTGCCAGAAAGAGCAGGTGATATGTTTCAAGCTTGAACTGGACCTCGACTCTCATTTCAGATCCCGCTATCCAAGGTCGGTTGGCTATTGAGCGTTCCGGTTGGAACCAAGAGAAAATTTTATGACTGTACACCCAGCACCCAACGTCCGGCGGCCTTGTGTTGCACATTGGCTTGGACGGCGGGCCTATTGCACGTCGGTAGAGCCAGCGGACGCAGCATGCCAGTCGACGTCGACGCAGCGGCGTCGACCATGGCAGTAGTAGCACCATTTTGGTACCCCGCACCCCGCCCTTCTTATACGGTTCGACCTTTCATCGCCCAATGGGGGCATCCCGTCGAAACCTGCTGGCTCGCCTGCCCTGGCTGGGTCCGTTGCTATTGCTGGTGTTGATGGTGGGTGCCCTGGCGGCTGTCTGGTCCAGTGGCATCGCGGGTGTGGAATCCAAGACCGACCTGCAGGAGATAATCGATGACTACGGGTTCTGGGCTCCCGCGGCCTATGTGCTATTCTACGCCCTGGTGGCCTTCGTCTTTCCGGTGTCGTTACTGACCGTGGCCGGTGGTCTTCTTTTTGAATTCTGGCCCGGTCTGTTCCTGTCGGTCATCGGCTCCATGTTGGGCGGTCTGGCCTCGTTCCTGGCCGTGCGGTACCTTGGCGTCAGGGGTATGGAACAGTGGCTCAGGACCAGGCTCAAGGCCGGCGATTTCATATCCTCCAGGATCAAGGGCCTTTCGGGACTTGGCTGGTTCCGGAAACGGTTCGCCGCCATCGAGGAACCGGATGACATAGCCACCGAGGTCCGCTCGGTCTTCACCCTGTTCATGTTGCGGATGCTGGGTCCCTTCTTTGCCATCAGCTTCCTGGCCAGCCTGTCGCGGATGAGCTTTAGGGCCTACATGATGGGCACGCTGGCCGGGGCCATAGTGGCAAACTATCTGCTTCTGGTCTTCACCGAGTCGCTCATGAGCCTGCGTCAGCCCGGGGACCTTGCGAGCTGGGACATCGCGGTACCCCTGTTGCTTTTCCTGGCGGTGGTAGCGATGCCCTATCTCTTCTTGCGTTTTCAGACCCAGGATGGGGATGCGGATGATGATGCGGATGCGGACCCGGAAGTACCAAAGAATACCGATATCGCCCGGGGATAGATCCGACAGTTTGTCGCTGACCGCTCGGTTCAGCTTCGCCGGACCATCATTGTGACACACATGGCAAGGAGCAGGGCAAAGAGTGTGACCCAGAGGGGCAATGGCAGGCCTGAATCCCCGTCCTCCTCCTTCACGGTGATGGTGATCTGATCGAAGCCGGTGGCGCCCTGCTCGTCCGAGACCCGGAGCTTGGCGATGTGGGTCCCGGTCTGGGGGTAGGAATGGGTGATGGCGCCCGAGGTCGTCGAGATATGCTCGTACACACCGTCGCCATCCAGGTCCCAGGCCCACTCCACGATCTCGCCGTCCAGGTCGGCGCCGTTGCCCTGCAGGGTGAAGCTCTCGCCCACCTCGACGATCATACTGGAGGGGTCCGCTGTGGCGGTGGGGGCCACGTTGGTGCCGAAGATGCCATAGACCGAGAAGTGGGAGACCCTGGCCCATACCAGGCCCCGCGTGGAGTCATATCCCGAGTCCACCACCAGTTCCCATTCGCCGCTGGTCTCGTTGAAGTAGAAGACACGCAGGCCATGGATCCCGTCGCCCAGTTGACGGCCTTCACCATCAAGGTCGGTCCGATCGACATAGAAACGCATGGTGGCGTTCTTCAGCCTAGAGCGAACCTCTTCACCGGGCTCCACGGATAGGTAACGGCCCATTGCCCTGAGACCCCCGGGATTCAGGTGCTCATTGTGTTTGGTCATCAGCTTCGTGAGGTTCGGCGCGTACTGGGGATTCACGTTCAGCTCCTCTATGCTGATCCTGCCATCGGTCACATCGGCCAGCATATCGATGGCCAACTGGAGCTTGCCGGTCTCGCTGGTTATCTCGTTCACCTTGTCGCTGGCCAGGGCCAGGGTCTTGATGGTGAAATGGGAGGAGACCGATATGGTCTGATTGGCACCGTCCACGCCCTTGAGGGTGATGGTGTAGAGTCCCTGGGGAATGGGAAACTGGCTGGGGAAGGTCAGGTTGCCGTAGAGCAGGCCGCCGGAACCGTCCATCAGACCGCTGATGTTGACCCGGTGGTCCGCCAGACCCAGGTGGTTGGCGGTGATCAGGGCGATGGGATTCTCCAGAAATGGCCCGGTGTACGAGACCTTGAAGAACAGGGTCCTGTTGACAAAGTCGGGTCTGGTGATGATGTTCAGCTCGATCTTCTCCTCGATCTGGCCCATGATGACCAGGAGCGGATGATAACTGTAGATCCACCGGACGACCTTTGTCTCGTTCTCATCAATGACCTGGATACGGAAGATGTAGTAGCCGGGTTGTACCGGCGCCTCGGGAGCGTATTTGAAGCCATGGAACTCGGTGGTCTTGTTGCGCGCTACTATCACCTGAAGCTCCTTCCAGGCCAGCTCGTACTTCTTTTCCACATTCTGTCGGTCGGTATCGTTGGAGGACATCGAGCCACTCCGACCCGTTTGGTTCGCGCTACCATTGGTCGTCGCGGTCCGGTTCAGGTCGTTGATGGCCTCATTGGCCGCGTCGCCATAGCTGGTCCTGGCCCACTCCACCTTGAAGGTCAGGTTTCCGGGGGCCTCGCCCATATCCCTGACCGAGAAACGAAAGACGGTTTCGGACAGGTCCTCCCGGTCGACCAGGATCTTGTGGGCGAAGAATCTGATATCGGATTGCTCTGTAGCGTTGGCTCCGGCCTTCTCGGCCTCAACGCCTGAAAGCGCGAGGAGGAGGGCCAGACCACTCAGAAGAAGGATCGAGTAGAACAGGGGGCGCATGATACTACCAGCCTTCATACTTGTCCTCGCTCCCTAATAAATTTACTTGTTTTGTGTGTTCGTGGATGGAATTGGGTGGGAATGAGGTCTTTGACCCAAGTTCCTGGTCAGGACAGCTTCCAAGGGGCCTTTGGGTCCGGGGTGCCTTGGCGCAACGATCAAGCCAGCGGGTCCCAGTCGAGGGGCTCGAAGCCGCAGGTGAAATGACGCAGGGCCGGGGGTTCATCGACGACCTTGAAACCGCCTATCGCCTCCCGCTGTTGGAAGAGATGGATGACGGCCTCGACGACATAATCCATATGGGACTGGGTGTAGACCCGCCTGGGGATGGCCAGACGGACCAGGTCCATGGGGGCCGGCTTCTGAAGACCGGTGGCGGGGTCGGTCTTGCCGAACATCACGGTGCCGATCTCGCAACAACGGATACCCGCAGCCAGATAGAGAGCCACCGACAGGGCCCAACCGGGAAGTTTCTCCGGGGGGATATGGTCCATGAAGGCCTTACCGTCAAGATAGACCGCATGGCCGCCGGGAGGCCGAAGCAGAGGAACGCCGGCCTCGTCCAGATGACGCCAGAGATAGGCCGTGGAGGCGAGGCGATACTCCAGGTAATGTTCGTCGAGGACCTCGTTGAGCCCCACTGCCAGGGCCTCCAGGTCGCGGCCCGCCAGACCCCCGTAGGTGGGGAAGCCCTCTCCGATGATGAGCAGATTGCGACACTGCTGGGCCAGCTCGTCGTCGTTGAGCGCCAGAAAACCCCCGATGTTGCCAAAGGCGTCCTTCTTCATGGACATCATGGCCCCGTCGGCCAGGCTGAACATCTCCCGGGCGATCTCCCTGGGGCTCTTGTCGGCATATCCTCGCTCGCGCAGCTTGATGAAGTAGGCGTTCTCGGCAAAGCGGGCGGCGTCGAGGAAAAGAGGGATGTCGTATTGGGCCAGTAGCTCTTTGAGCGCCCGAATGTTCTCCATCGATACCGGTTGGCCGCCGCCGGAGTTGTTGGTGACGGTGAGGATGAAAACCGGGACCCGCTGGCTGTTCCCGGACAGCCAGGCCCCGAATCGCTTCAGGTCCACATTGCCCTTGAAGGGATGTTCGAGAGAAGGGTCGGTCCCCTCGGGTATCACAAAATCCAGGGCCTCGGCGGCGGAACGCTCGATATTGGCCCGGGTCGTATCGAAATGAGTGTTACCGGGTACCGCCTTGCCAGCCCCGCCGATCAGGCTGAAGAGCATCCTCTCGGCGGCTCGTCCCTGGTGACAGGGGATGATGTGCGCAAGGCCGGTGACGCCCTGGATGGCCTTGCGGAACCGATCATAGGAGCGGGCCCCGGCATATGACTCGTCGCCGCGCAGCATGGCCGCCCACTGTTCCTGGCTCATGGCCGAGGTGCCCGAATCGGTCATCAGGTCGATGACTATCCTGTCGGCCTTCAGGTTGAACAGGTTGAAGCGGGCCCGCCCCATGGCACTGGCCCGTTCGTCGGCGGTAGGCGAGGGCAGGGATTCGACCATCTTGATCTTGAAGGGCTCGATCAGGGTCCGGGGTTGGAAGGGGCGCATGGTGATGGCGGAGGGAGGCGGCGGGGTTAATAGCTGTGTGGGTACGGGTCGGGTTGCGGGCACACCAACCGCCTTCAGTCGGTACCTACGCTGGGTCGAAACGGTGACGATTCTGGCCTATCACCAGATTCAACTGATTTGAAATCATTCTTGACATTCAAGGGTCATTGGCTTGCAGGTAAAACCTTCCCTTCGAGGATTGATGTAACCAATTCTCGCAATCGATTGTTGTCTTCTATCTTACTTAAAGATGTACTTATCGTCACACCCGTTTTTCCTTCATGTTGTTTTTTCCCCTTGATAATTGTAATTTTCACCCCATTGTTTGAAATTATACGCCACCCTAATAGGTTCGTTCTCCATGGGCCATTCAATTGTAATAAATTGGTGTTTGATTCTAATAATGAGCGTGTGTTGTCAAATGAATATTCGAAATTACGACCATATTGCTGGGGAAATAGTTTATACATTGTAAGCTTTATCAAACCCCAACCCAGGAACAATATTGACATGAAATAATGTTCGGGAAATGATATTATTATTACAATTGTTAAAGAGATAATGCCCCAACACACCATTACCAATCCTGTTTTATATAGGAAATTTCCTAATATATCAAAAATATTTATCCAACCATTGTTCTGAATGGTTTTATTGGGTATCTCGTCGAATGATTTTGTTACCCAATTGAGAAGTTTTATTAGTGATAGTGATACAAATAAAATTGTGATAAGTATTATTACAATCCAAAAAGGTGAATTTAATTGTTGATAACTTTGATATCCGACAACAAAGGCAATCAGAAGAAATAGTAATACAGCAACAAGATTAAAATATTTATTGAATCGAGTACAGTTGTGGTATTCCTTCAAATAAGCATCACCGTCAAAGGGCGGTGCATATTCCTGAGTGATACCATTTTCAGTCATTGTCACTCCAGGGATTCAAGGTCTCTTACCATATTAAACTCCCAAGTTGAAAGAAGTTGGGTTGGCTGGTTCATCGCTACTATCCGCTGTCATCAACCTCGACCCCGTAATCCTCCCTCGCCTTCGCCCTCGACAGCAGCCCGTCGCGCACCTCGGCCCTCACCAGCTTGGGGTCGCGCTTCCTCGGGTCACCATAGCCACCGCCGCCACCGGCCTCCTGGTAGAGGATGGTACCTTTGGGGACTTTTTCGATGAGGTCCTTGGTGGTGGTGACATAGATCTTGCCGTCGGGGCCGGGATAGCGCAGCTCCATGCGATTGAGGCTGCTGGGGCCACCGCCGAAGAGGCCGAAGGCCGGCTCGATATCGCCGTCGCCGAAGGTCACGACCTTGGTGTCATCGCTGCCGATCTCGAAGGCCGTGACCACGCCCAGGCCGCCTCGCCATTGGCCGGGTCCGTATGAGTCAGCAAGGAACTCGTGTTGAAGCAGGCGATGGGGCGTCTGCTGCTCGAACATCTCGTAATCCTGGTCCAGCAGCCCGCCCGAGGCGTCGATCATCCCGATATGGTCGTAGCCGTCAACCCCCACGGTGGCGCCCGAGCCACCCTTCAGGCCCATGAAGCCGATATCGACGTAGGGCAGGTCCTTGCGCGGGTCGATGCCGGTGGTGAGCTGGCACAGCCGGGGGTTCCAGCCGGCGGTCCCCCGTGTTGGTATCACCGGCGCAAGGGCCCGGATGATGGCATCGGCGTTGGGGGGGCAGAGATGGTTGCCGAAGGTCGTGGCCGCCGGGAACCTGGCGTTGAGGATGGTACCCTCGGGGATGATGATCTCGATGGGTCGCACCATGCCCTCGTTGTGGGGCAGGTCGGGGTTGACCATCTGCAGGAATGTAAGTATCGTGGCCGAGGCGCTGCTGGTGTAGGTACCGTTGACAAAGCCGTCGGTCTGGCCGTCGGTGTCGGAGTAGTCGAACCTGATGGAGCCCTTTTTTACGGTTATGGTCACCCTTATTCGGTAGGTGCTGTCCGGGGTCCGGCCGTCATAGTAGACCATAGCCTCACCAGAGTAGGTGCCCTCGGGGATGGTCTCGATCTCGGCTCGCATCATCTTCTCGGTGGCATCGAACAGGTATTGCTTGTGGGCCGTAAAGACCTTCAGACCGTACCGTTCGACCACCTTGAGCAAACCCCGCTCGCCCACGACGCAGGAGCCGATCTCGGCCTTCATGTCCTCGGCCACGATGGGAAAGCGGATGTTGGCGAAGATAAGGTCCCAGACATCCTTGCGCAGCTTGCCTTTCTCATAGACCTTGACCGGGGGAATACGCAGAGCCTCCTGCCATACCTCGGTGGCCTGGGGATTGTAGCCGCCCGCCACGGCCCCGCCGATGTCGGCCTGATGGCCCTTGCACGCCGACCAGCCCACCAGTGTCTCACCAAAGAATATGGGTTTGTAGACTGCCACGTCGTTGTTCTGGTTGCCCATGGAAAAGACATCGTTGTGGAATATGACATCGCCCGGATAGAGCTCGTCGCCATAGTATTGGCGGATGTACTTGCACACCGGGGCCAGGGAGAAGGATAAGATGGGCAGGTTCTCGGTCTGCTCCAGCATGTTGCCCTCGGCGTCGTAGAGCCCGGTGACAAAATCCTTGGCCTCACACAGGATTGGGCTGCGGGTGGTCTTGGTCAGGGCAAGGGACATCTCCTCGGTGATGGACTTGAAGCGGCACTGGAGGACCGAGGCGAGTATCTTGTCGATGGGGACCTCGGCACCGGGGACCTCGGCGTCGGATGGATCGGATGGGGTGGATGGGGTGGATGGAGCTGACAGCGCAGGAGATGGAGGAGCAGGGGAAGCGGGGGAAGCGGGAGGTGAGGACATGGTAGGCTCCGACACGGTCTATCGGCAGGCAGGCTATAATCCTAATCCTATCCCCAACAGCCAGGATGCCAGCGAAAGGGCAAGACGGGTCCCGCGCCAATACTCTCAGGCTTTGCCTTCTTTTCGCTTCTCGGTCTTTAACTGCTCCAGGCCGGCCTCTCGGATGCGCTCGAGATTACCGAAGCGGTCGGTCCTGAAAATAAAACCAAAGAACTTCGAGAATAGGTTGTTGAGCTTTTTACAATCCTTCAGGTTCGTATGATCGGTACAATCGGCGCAGGTGGTATATTCTCGCTTCCTGGCACAGGCTTTCATCGTACAGTTCCGGTTCATCGGCTTATCACTGTGGCAACCCTGGCACCTGCCTTTCCGGTAGGCTCCGCAGTTACTGCAGACGAGTCCGCAATAGGCCACGATCATTTCATCGGTCTGCTCGGTCATTGTATCCATCGACTCTAATATCGTCACATATTTGAATTATTTCCAAGATGACGGATACGACCACCACCATATAACAGAGCGAAGGATGGCTGGCCCGGCCTGTCGGAAATCATGTGTAACTCCCGAAACTCATCGCCAACGCATATATACTATCGGATGGTGTATCTTTTACCGCAAGGGCAAAAGTAATGGTGGTGATGGGTTTTGGTCCAGGTCAGCCAATCATGGTAGATATTGTCCAATCATAAACTTTTCCCTATCTCCTATCTCCTTTATCCTTTATCCTATATATCGATACCTACATCTTTTTATCCGGATTGTCAACAACCTCCACCAATCACTTTAAATATCTGTCAAAAAACCTCTCCATTATACTTATATCGGATCGAAGACTGCATCATTCGATACGTCTCTACTGGACGAATCGAGATCACACTAATCGGATGGTGTATCATATGCAAGCAGGGATTAATCCCAAAACCGATCCCATCACCCAGAGGATACTCTCGGTGTTGGTTCTGACCGTCCTGGTCCTTGGCTCCCTGGGTCTCTTTGGAGTCCTGGGTGCCAGTTCTGAGACCGGACCGTCAGATGAGATGCAAGACATGCCGGAATGGTTTCATTCCGTCGACACTGAATACGACGCCAACCCGGCTCCACCGCCGGAACTGGCGGACAGGTTCCCCCAGCCGATAACCACAATGGTTGACGGCCATTATGCACCTGCGAGACTTCCCGTGAAAGAAGCCAAGGTGTTGCTGGTGGACGATGACATGGAGCGGTGGATGTCCGGCCCCTGGCTGGAGACCCTGGTCGAGGGCGCCCTGAACGACGGCG
>CAYSUX010000058.1:5584-13220 GCA_964434315.1 uncultured archaeon | reverse complement strand
AGCCTTCCAAACCTCCGAGGGTGATAATTACTTCGATTCCAGTGACTATACCATTTCCAACCGATTGGTGCCCCTGGTGGTCGAACTGACGGAGTGCGACGGCAGTCAGGGGATGCTTCGGTTCTCAGCGCCCATGGATCCTGTCATGGTGGATACCATCTCTCTGGTTCTTACATCCACCGCTTCGGGGAATGATTTCGAGGGCCAGACGTGGAGCGGGCCATCATGGATGCCATCGTGGAGTTGACCGAGGCGTTGAATCTTCTCGACAAGCCGTTGGCTCAACATCCGTTGGTCTTCGACGGCGAACGGGTGTCAGCCGACGATAAGAACGATGATGATACTAGGTACACATTTGATGCAAACCTGGGGAGGCTATAAATACCTTTAACCAATAACGAGTTGAACGACTATGAAATCCTACACACTCTATACCGTGGAAGGTTGCGAAGCCTGCCCATCTGTGATTGCGACCCTACAACCACTTATCGACAGCGGTAAGGTCAAGCATACCCACCTCTCCGAGGCGGTTGACCCAAAGGCCAAGAAGTTGCAAGCGTTGGCCAGAGAAGGCATAACCGCATACCCCACCTTGGTGAGAACCCAGGATGGAAGGCGGTGTGAAGTTGACCCGAACGACCTCGACAAAGTTGTCAAGTGCTTCCCATAGGGGTGAACGGGTGTTCAACGAACGACATTTCGAGATAGTCAGAATCCTCCAGAGCGCCGAAGATGACATGACCGCCTATGCCATCGGAAAGAAGCTCAACCTGCACACCAATCAGATTGAGGCCGCTCTCGCACCGCTGCTTGAGTGTGGGGTGGTCAAGGTCGATGAGCAGCCAAACCGAAAACTCTACTTCCTCAGCGTCAACGCAGAAGATGATATGGTCGATGGCTTCGCCGGAGATATCGCTGAGATTGTCGATACCATGCTAGGCGAGGAGGAATCATTGAACTCTGATGGTGTTCTGTTCGTCCTTGGTCTTGCCATGAACAAGGTCGGCGTCGAAGAATGACCGATTCCACGATGCGGCAGGGTCCTGCTCTGCTTCTCACGAGAGAACGCCGAGAGTTGAACTCGGCGCTAAAGCTGTCGTTTAACGCCCGTTGGGTGGGGAGTACGATGGGTGGCCAGGGTGTCCGACCCTAGAGGGTGCGGTTGATGGCTTTCCGCAGAGACTTCTTCTTGGCCGAAATCTGCTTGCGGGTATAGCACTTCTTCCCGGTGACCTTCATGTATCTCTTGCCGTTGACGGTCACACCGCTTCGGCGTTTGCCCTTGCGGGCTGTGGACTTCTTGCCGCCAGAGGGCTTGCCGCCAGAGGGCTTGCCACCAGCCTTGACGCAGGCTTGGAAGGAGGAGTACCCGAGGGTACGAAAGTTGGTTGAACCGCTCTTGGGGCTGCATTTCTTCATGGGATTAGGCATGAGAATCACTGACCCCATGCCGGATAGGGGTTATAAGGCCCTAAGAAACGATGATTCTCACGTACAAAGTTAAGCATAGCCGAGACTTCACCGACGAGCTACGGAAAGCTCGTCAGGTAGCAGAGTTCGCCATCAAGACCAAGAGCAGAACGTCGGCAGACGTAAAGCATCTGGGCTTGAAGTCAGCGATAGCGAATCAGATACGCCGGGAAATTTCTTAGCACGAATCTGGAGGTGCCGGGGGCCTATTCATCGTCTTCACGGAAAAATGGTCGCGGTGGACAAGACCGGGGACAACAGTTTTGTGAATAAATGTGGTTTCAGTCTGGACAGTTCCGCGGATTACATGAAGGCGGTTTCCACCGATTCCTCTCAATACGCCTTTCAATCTGGACAGATCTGGAATGGCCAACGCAGTCCCTCTTCCGATCTGGATGATTCGGCAGGACCAGCGATACCCGAATTCCCAACCATGGCCGTACCGGTGGCAGGAGTGGTCATCCTCTTTGGACTCGTTCGCAGACGCCGGCGACGCAACGTGTGGGACATGCCCATCTCTTCATGAACTATTTGACGCAAAATTCCGTTGACTCTTCGGGACCCAGCCGGGATGATACCGCCAACCCTCACAGTTGCCTGAACGAGGGGGTGATTTCATCTCCGGGGTTCTTGAGAACCAACCATTCGCACAATCTTAAGTTCGCACTCCATTCAAGGTTATTTCAATTTGAGGCAGAACCATGACCGATATTCCAAAGCAATTCGTACGGACATCGATGCTGTTCATGGGCACAATCGCCCTGCTGGTCCTTCTCTTCCTGCTGACTTCACAGCACACATCGGGCGAGAATGCCACGTTTGGCTTGAAAACCAACAACACTGAAGATCTAGAACATGACGGTTTCTTTGAGACCGTTGTCTTCCAGTTCGATATCGATACCGATGCAGGTCAGGACCAGGAGGGCTGGCTGAAGATTGATGTAATCAATGGCTCGGTTCTCGATTCATATTCCAGATATTTCAACGTAACCGGCAACGATAGTGATCCATTCGACTGGAGCTGGTCGGCCAACTTCACTGGCAATTACACCTTCAACATCAAGCTCTGGAATGCCACCAATGGCACCCTGTTACACGAGCAGAACGACACTGTCTATCTCGAGGTCGTTTACGAATGGGCCTGGAGGGGCGGTCAAAAGAGACGTTTTACAGATCTCGAAGAGGACAGCTTTACCGAGACCTATATTTTCGAGTTCGATATCGATACCTGGGATAACTACACCCAGGCTGGCTGGCTGGTCTTCGAGGTCTACAACAGCAGTGACAATCTAACCTATACCAGTGGATTATCATATAGTGTTACCGGGTCACAAGAGGATTGGACCTACTGGGAGTGGTCGGCGCCTTATACTGATCAATACTTCTTCGAGATCTATTTCTATAATGAGACCAACGAGACCGAGTTCCACAATCAGGATCATTATATTCGCCTGGACCATCCTACAGACCGGGCTAATTTCAGCCATGAAGTGAACTGGACCGAGGATTCCCATGGTGACGGTTCCAATGATACCGCGGCCTTCAAGTTCTATTTCAATACCTGGCACAACCACACCCAGGAGGGATGGTTGGTGGTTGATATTCATAATAGCCTTGGATACCTGGAATCGGTGAATCGTACCTACAATTTCACTGGCAACCGAACCAACGTCACCGACCCGATCCCCTTCGATTGGTCGGCTCCGTCCCCGGATGACTACACATTCTATTTCGAATTCTGGAACCCGGCAAACGACACGTTATTTCACCAGCACCAAAGCACCATCTATCTTGAGTTCCTATATGAATGGGCATGGAGAGGTTCGTATAAGAGAACGTCCTTGGACCTGGAAGAGGATACATTCAAAGAGACCATCTCTTTCGAATTCGATATCGATACCTGGAATAACTGGACCCAGAGAGGCTGGCTCATCTTCGAGGTCTTCAACGGCAGCGACATCATGATTCACAACAGTTCTGTGTTTTACAACGTTACAGGCTCAGAAGTGGATTGGGTCTTTTGGAACTGGTCGGCTCCTTACTCAGATCTCTTCTATTTTGAGATATATATGAATAACGAGACCAAAGAGACCGAGTTCCACAATCAAGACCACTACCTCCGTCTTGATCATCCGACGGATAGGGCCAACTTTAGCCATGAGATGAACTGGACTCGCGACCTCGAGGAGGATGACTTCAACGAAACCGCAGTCTATGAATTCACATTCACGACCTGGAACAACCATACCCAGGACGGTTGGATGATCGTCAATATCCACAACCATACCCAGTACCTCGAATCCGCCAATACAACATTCTCATTTCGAACCTACAAGGAGAACGGGACCAACCTCTCCACTACCATCACATTCCAATGGTCAGCGCCGGCCAGCGATAATTACACATTCTATTTCGAATTCTGGAACCCGGACAACGATACCCTCTTCCACTCCCAGAACAATTCCTTCAAACCACTGGGACTCAAGATACCCATTGATATGGTTCATTACATCCGGGATATCAACTGGACTGAAGGCAGGGAGGATGACACTTTCAATGAGACCGGAGTCTTCGAGTTCGAGCTGGACACCTGGAACAACTTCACCCAGAGGGGCTGGTTGGCCGTTGATATCCACGATGGTTCGGGGTACCTGGAGTCGGCCTTTGGATCCTTTTCCATCAGAGGCAATGACACAGACGCGTTCATCTTCGTTTGGTCGGCTAATGTCTCAGACAACTACACCTTCTTCTTCGATTTTTGGAACCTAGCCAATTCGACATCACTATATGAGATCAACCATACCATCCGACTGGAGATGCCGTATGATCGGGTCATTTTGATCTACCAGCAGAATCGAACAGAAGACCAAAACGAGGATCTTTTCAATGAGACCGCGTCCTTCGAGTTCGAATTCGACACCTGGAACAACCACACCCAGAGGGGATGGCTGATCGTCGAGGTTCATGACCGGATACAATACCTGGAAACGATATTTCGGGAATTCTCCATCAGGGGGAACGGCACGGACCCGATGGCCTTCGAATGGTCTGCCGGCCTCGATGGCAATCATACCTTCTTCTTCGAACTGTGGAACCCGACCAATGATACCCTGCTCCATACCCAGAACCATACAATCCTCCTTGGTGTCCCGTACCCTGACGCCTGGTTCAAAGATCGCTCCTACCAGCGTCTGGATGGAGATGATGACACGTTCCTGGAGAGGGCACGCTTCATCTTTGATATTGACACCTGGAATAATTTCACACAACCTGGTTGGTTGGTGATCGAAGTAAGCAACACAACCGGAATAATTGATACAGATGAATTGGCCTATGACGTCTCCGGCAATGTTGTAGATGGTGTTATTTGGGATTGGGTCGCCTCTGTTTCGTCCGATTACAACTTCCGATTGCGGTTGTTCGACCAGGGCCAAACGGTCACTTTCCAAGACGAGAACCTAACGATATCACTCGAGACAGCCATTGCCGTCATAACTCTGGATACCGATACGGCAGATGATAATGATGACGGCTTCAACGAGACCGCAGAACTTACCATCGACCTGGAAACGGCCATTGGTCATAACCTCACGGGTTGGGTATCCATCATGGTCTTTCAGGAAGGTGTGCCAGTGGATGTGGCCATCCTGGGTTTCGATATCACCGGTGACGGTTCCGATCCCTTGATCTGGCGATGGGCGGCCACCGCTACTGCCAATTATACCTTCGAGATAACGGTCAAGGATATCTCCAACCAATCCGTACTGGACACCTCGCAAGCCAATATCATGCTGAGCGTGCCCTATCCCGACACCTGGTTCACCACACTGGTAGGGGAACCCGAGGACCGAAATAGCGACCTTCATAACGAGACCGCTGTCTTTGATTACAATATCGACACCTGGAACGGCTGGGATCAAGAGGGATTGCTCATCATCGAGGTGTTCATTGACACCCGATCCACCGGAAGGGCCGACGATGACCGAACACGGGTGTACCGGGAGGTGCTGAGCTTTTCTGTGACCGGCGCCATGGTGGAACCGGGCTCTACCTGGTCCTGGGTCGCTGCCCACACCGGCACCTACACATTCATCTTCCGGTTGAATAGCACTGACAACACCACCTTCGATCTGGAGAACAGGACCATGGAACTCCAGGTGCTACCGCCCAACCAGCCTCCCACGGCCGTGCTCGACGCCAGCGCCAAGATCGTCGAAGAGGGCGATATGCTGAGCCTGGACGCCAGCGGCAGCAATGACACCGATGGCGACATCGTCCTGTACGAATGGGATTTCGATGGAGACGGGGTCTATGATGCCGAATCCACGACACCCTATATCAGCCACCAGATGAATCAGAAGGGGACCTACATTGTCCGAGTCCGGATCACAGACGACCGGGGCGGCACCCAGATCGGCAGCTTCACCGTCAAGGTCGAGGAAGATGAGTCGGCGGGTCTCTTCGGGAGTATCATCGATTCGGTGCCCAACGACATCAACGATGTTTGCTGCTGGTTGCCCTTGCTCCTGTTGTTACTATTGATCCTGTTACTCCTGTTGAAACTCCGGCAAAGGGAGCCCGCCGTCGTGAAGGATATGGCCCCCGCTCCGGCTGCGACGCCATTGGCCATACCACCGATCCCGGGACCCCGGAGCCTGTGTACCGACGGGCGGCGGATGGAAAGAGGCCATCTTTATTTCATCGATGAGAACAAGGATATCGCCCGGATCGGTATAACATCCGACATCGATCAGGTAGAAGGTAGGACAGTCATATCGGCCAAGGCCGGGTTGGTACCAGAATACCATACCCTGCTCTACTATGTGGACGCCGATCCAGATATCATCCTGCCCCAGATGAGTATCACGGATGACAGGAAATACTATCACACGGGATTGGTCAAGGAACCCGGGTACCTGTATTTCATCGACAAGAACGGAGATATCGCCCGAACCCGTATGGCCCGGGGCAAGGACAAGGGCGGTGACCGGGAGGTCGTGTTGACGGTGGGCCTTGTGAGGGAACCCGAATACCTGTATTTCATCGACAAGGACGGAGATATCTCCCGAACCAGACGGGTGATCGGTGGTAAGGATAAGGTCGTGTTCACAGGGTCCAAGGATACCGATACCGATACCGGTGGCGCCAGCGCGGGATCTCCATTCGATGCCTGGAAACTGTACACCACGGGTATGGAGATGGAGCCCGGACGATTCTACTTCATCGACCGGAAGGGGGATATCGTCACCACCAGAATATCCATGGACCGTGGGCGAGAGCAAGAGATGATGAAACAGCGGGAGGTCCTGATACCTGCCAGGCTGGAATACGAACCCGGCTACCTCTGTCTTATCTACTACCAGCAGAAGCGCAAAGATGCTGTTATGACCAGACCCAAACTGCCCAAGCAACCCAAGCAATCCAAGCAACCCCAACTGTCCAAACAGCCCGAGCCACGCCAGACCGTGACCGACACGACACCGGTCTCCAAGCCCGCCAGGAGTACAATGCCTGCCAAGCCTGCCAAGATTACCATTCCTGCCCCCAAGCCTGCCAGGATCACCATGCCCGCCGCCAAGCCTACCACGATTCCAATGCCCACCGGGAGTTGTTTGAAGGAGTTCGACCTTGAGGTGGAGCCCGGTCATTTCTACTATGTGGACCCGGAAGGTCACATCGCCCGTACCAAGAGTGCCTGGAAGTCCAAACCCGACGGAGACGTCGAGATCGTAGCCCGCACTGGTATCCCGAGGCAACCGGGCCATATCTATTTCGTGGATGAGGAGGGCTGTATCCAGTCCAGAACATTGATATCATGAATGGTTATGGTTATGGTTATGGTTAAGTTAAAATGAAGCATTTGCCCCCAGATTGAATATGGGGTAAAGCCTACCAGGCGCTGTCGGCTTGCTGCCGTAGCCCTTGGGTGCCGTCCTAACGCCACACGCAACATCTCCCACTCAACCCGAGCTCAAGGCTGGCTCGTGAGGCATCTTCGGGAACTACACTACATTACACTACATTACACTGCACTGCACTGCAAGGACGCGGAGTTGGACCTGGCCCCCAGGACCAGGAGCCCGGCAGTGTGTTCACTGGTCAAGGAAGGTTCCAAGGACCTGCGAAACAACCTGAATCTACTCAGGGCTGGGAGGCCACATGCTGT
>CAYSUX010000058.1:0-5561 GCA_964434315.1 uncultured archaeon | reverse complement strand
ACATAATACAATAAACTTAATATATTGCCAAAAGTATATCAGGACCAATGAGCGCCAACGTCCCATACAAAGTTAGGGCCTACTTGACCCAACATGAGACTGTCACTGTTGATGAATTGAAGGGTGCCGCAGATATCAGCGAAAGAAGCGCACGATCCTACCTGAGTCGTTTGGCCGGGTCTGGAGAGGTCACCAGGATCGGAAAGGGTCGCTATACTCTTCGGGAAGCGCAATCACTACCCTGCCAACCAACACCCAATATGCAAGAGGTAGGTAATTTACTGGCAAACAAGTTGATGAACCTCGAACCTGTTGTCTGGAGTACGGATTATCTGGCACCCTATGCCCACTATGCCGTTGGTAGGTCCGTGACCTTTGTAGAGGTTCCATCCCGTTTTGTGAACCTGGTCACAGATGTGCTCATAAACGCTGGAAAGAGTCCCTTATTATATTCTGGAGGTTTGGATCTAGGTGCGATCCAGCACCTTTTTGAACACCCTATGGTGATAGTTCCAAGAACTGAAAAGTACGCAACGTTCAAAGATGGAGGTTATCGGGTGCCCTATCTGGAACGGACGATAATAGACCATTACTATCTATCCCTTCATGGTTCGCTTCCCTTTCCCCCTGACGAGATAGGTCGCCTGCTGTTCAACATGCTCTCAACGTCATATGCCTTCAATTTCGAACGTTGCCTTAGATACGCATCTCGACGGGGGATCCGAAATGAGATATTGATACTATTATTTCGTTTCTCCCGCGATTATCCGCAATTGAAGATCCCGGATAGCTTATTCTTCGCCAACAAAAAGGTAGAAGCAGAGATGGAAGAACTTATTAAAGGAGCAATCTCATGAAACGATTCATGGAACGATTTGACACTCAACTTTTTGGTCATCCAGATGATTTCAATCCCCAAACCATCGAGACATACGTTCGATCCCAGGAGGTAAATCCGACCAACCTGGCCAAAGCTCTTCACGCATTGGAATACCTGGCTCAATTAGCCAATACCGATCTACCGTTCGTTTTCAAAGGTGGTACGGCAGTTCAGTTGGTACTGCCCGGAGGTTGGAGGCGCTTCAGTGTGGATCTCGACATCCAAACCTCTCGGGGTGTGGAGGATGTCGAAAGGGCTCTGAATAAGATTCATAGGAGGTTCGGGAAGGAATACTATCCCTATAGGCCGCGACCCCAATCCGTGGATGGGGCCCGGTGGTTCAGTTCCTTTGTCATTGAAATCCCGATGATCGGTCCCCAGCCAGCTACCATTGTTCTTGATATTCTTCATTTAACCTGTCACTTACCCACAGTCTCCACTCCAATAGAAAGTGATTTTTACCATTCCCATTCCGCCGCATTCATAACCACACCAACGATTGAGGCACTCTTCGCTGATAAACTTACAACATTGGGGCCTCATACTGTGGGCCGTCCCTTGGATGATAGCCGAAACGGTCTGGAATATGCCAAGCATATCTTTGACCTGTCCAACCTTCTTCCATATGTACATGATATTCGTCAGCTTGGGCTAGCCTATGTCCATGGCCTTGATCAGCAATTTCTTATACGTGGCCAGGTTTTTGGCCTGAGAAATTCGGTGGAGGATCTGACCTACATCTGTTCGCTCTATGCGATGCGTCCGGAAAATGCAGGTGTTCGCTTAGAGAAAGCACCATCAGAGATAAGGAGTGAAGTGAAAAGGCATTTTCAAGCGATCTGCAAAGGGGCACAGCGACGCTTAGGGCAATTTCTCTTGCCAGGATATCGATTCCCCTGGGAAAGTACTCGTGAAGCGGCGGCCAGGATAGCCCTTACAGCAACGATATTGGGTCATAGTCTGGAAGAGCGTTTCACCCTGGCTGAGTTGGAAAGGGCCTGGGAGATCGCCACCCTATCGACCGATGGGATGAGGGTCATGCAAGGCCTCCACGAAAAAGCTATCGAAGCGCTTGAAGGCCTGCCCGGTGAATCGACATGGTTCATCGACATGGAAGATTTCAGGGTTTTACCAGCCCTTGCGGTCTTGTGGGCCGCGATCCTGGATCAGGATTTTCTGCGGCACATTATAAACAGCTTACACCAATGATTTTACCGGTCACAAAGCCGCTATACTTCACCAATAGAAGTGATTAGGCTTGGCTACGGCTCCTGTATTTCACTCTGGAGCCACCGAACAGTAACTTAAAGTAACTACACAATTCGATTCAGATACGTTACGAGATAACCCCCTCGGGGCTAGATACTACCCGAACATCTTATGGATGAGAAAGCACGAAAATACGAATAATAGTACGTGAAACCATATTATCGAGGATTTGTGGGGTTAAACCTCAATCGAATAATTATCGGCGTACAGGATTTACTCAACATTGATAATTCAGGTAAATGACCCCCGGCTCCCCGAAGCCAAGCGGTCCCGGCAGGTTGCAGACCTTGGAGGACCACGACCGCTGGCGCCCTGGTACCTAGGATTGGCTGTCAGTGGCCGCCCGCTGCCTGCCACAAACCGCTTGCCGATACCCGATACCCGATACCCGATCCCCGATACCCGATACCCGATACCCGATACCCGATACCCCTATAGCCGTCGCCCCTATTGTAAGCCCATGCGCCTGCCGTGCCGATTCCCAGCACCTCAACCATTGCTCCGGTGGTGTAGCTTGCGCGCGTGAACAACCCGCCAGCCCCTCGCTACAGACCGAGGCAGTGTGTGGGGGTGGCCACCGGTGATTTCGGGCTATTTGCCGATGTCGTGGCAGCATTGAAGGAAGCCGGTGTAAAATTCGTCGATTTCGACCCCAATGAGAGGATCCCGGGCAAGGTGGGTGTCGTGGTGACCTCGGCCCGGGAAGCCAGGGCTCACTGGGTCGCTTCAGGTGACGAAGACCGGGACCGCCTTTACCATTACCATCGACCCGACCGTGAGTATAACATTTACACCGGAGAGTCCCAGGACCTTGACACCGGAGAGCCCCAGGACCTTGACACCGGAAAGTCCCGGGACCATGACACCGGACCCCACCATGATAGCCCGATAGGCCCAAGCCGCCAGCCCCTTCATAGCGGCCCAGACAGCCAGAGCCACCAGAGCAGCCCAAGCCTCCCACTCCATCAGGATAGCCCAGACAGCCAGAGCCGTCCAGGCCGCCAAAGCCTCCCACTCCGTCAGGATAGCCCAGACAGCCAGAGCCGTCCAGGCCGCCAGCCCCGCCAGGGTCCTGATAGCCCGAGGGACCTGAAAGCCATTCCCAATGGACCTGAACAACGGTGGAAAGGTCGCCGGGTGATCGCCCTGGAATGGGATGGTCTGTCGTGCGAGCAACGAAGCCGAGAGATGGCCTTGCTGCCCTTCAGGGTCATGTGGGCCCTGGCCGGCCATCCCTTGCTGAGGGTCGGCGTGGATCCCGGACCCCGCCCCGGCATCGCCATCCTGGCCTCATTGCCCGGCCCCGGCAGCAGGCTCGGTCCAGGGCCCCATGTGTTGCTGGCCGACTTCCAGGCCACTGATGAGGAGCAGGCCCTGGCCTATCTGCTGGGGGTCCTGGTGGCCGCGGGTCCGGGACAGATGATCGTGCGGATCGGTCATGGCGCTCCCCTGCCCCGCAATCGCCTGGCCAACGGTGTCCTCAGGGCCGCGGCCACACTGTGGAACAATGGAATGGATATGGAAACCGGGCCTCACGACGGCCCAGGCTCTATCGGTCCCGGCAGCGGGCTCGGTCCGGGGTCCCGTGGTGATACCCGCCGTGTCAAGGATTCTGGCACTGATCCTGCCTGCCTGCCCGATGGTGACCCCGGCCCAGGCATAGGCTCCGACCCCGGCACGGATGACGCAGGCGAATGCCCCGACCCGCCTGCCGGCGCAGCCCACGGGCATGAGGTTTCGATGGCGGCGGTGGCGGTGGAGATTGTGGACGAGACAGGGTCGAGCAGCGGCACCCGCAAGGAATCAAACCTGGCCGCCGCCGCCCGTATCGCCAGGATACCCGGCTATCGCCTGCGCAAACCCCTGCGTTCCCATATCAAGCCCTCTGATATCGCCAAGGTCCAGGAGCGTTCGCGGCGCAGGACCGGCGGCCATCGCACCCTCTCGGCCCCGTTGGCGGAGGCTGTGGCCGCCGGGCAGATGAGCCTGGAGGAGGCCTTGGAATCTGAAGGATTCCGAGGTCGTGTGTCTCCCGGCGAATGAGGAGACGCTAAAGCCTTGGAATCTGAAGGATTCCGAGGTCGTGTGTCTCCCGGCGAATGAGGAGACGCTAAAGCCTTGGAATCTGAAGCCGTGTGTCTCCGAACGATGTGAGGAGACGCTAAGGCCTTTGAGAGGAGATTTCCTGTAAGGGCCGCATAGTTCAATGATGACCGCTCAGCACGCCTTGCCTGCCAGCCTGCCTCAGGTTATTTTCGCCTGTTTGGCTGCTGCCGCACGTACCGCCATGTAACTACGAAACCCAGGCAGGCCAGGACCGGGGGCAGGGCGGCGCCGGGAGGAAAAACACTAGACTACAAATAACTACAGATTTCCTGCATATGCTCTTCTTGCCTGCCTAAAGCATCCCCTCCAACTTATAGCCAACCTCCACATTGCCCCCGCCATGTCCGCCGAAACCACCCCAACGATACTCGCCACTCCAACCATGTCCGCCACATCCGCCGCACCTACCATACCCACGCCCACCAGACCCGCCACCGTCCCCCACCCGATCGCCGGCCACACCCAAGCCTCCGCCCCCGGCAAGCCCCTACTGCTGCGGTTCCATCCCGGCGCCTCCTTGCCCCGGGCCCTATTCGATAAGCTGACCGAACTCGGCGGCAGGGGTGGCGCTAGCGGGCAGGGCGGCGACGACGGCAGCGACGACGGCAGCGACATGGGCGGTGGGAACGGAGACGACCACGGTACCGGCAACTGGCTGGTACTGGGCGGCATCGGTATGCTACGGGACTTCGAGCTGGGCTACTTCGATGGAAAGGAGTACCACAAACGGACCTTTGCAGAACCCCACGAGCTGGTGAGCCTACAGGGAACGGTGGTGGCCGACGGTCCCGGGACCCCTGGAATCCCTACCTCTGAAACCAATGAGACCGGGACCTCCGAAGGGGGTAATCCCATCGCCCACCTCCACGCCGTCCTCGCCGGCCCCGACCTCGCGCCTGTCGCCGGCCATCTCTTCGGCGGTGTCGTGGGCGTCACCCTGGAAGTCAACCTGCTGCCCCTGGCGGGCTCCGTCTCCCGCCGCTTCGAGCCCGGCGGCCTGGCCCTCCTCCAGCTCGAAAACCAGGCCCCATAGTCTCAGTCTCAGGCAATGGCGGGCAGGCAGCTCTGGTGGCACAGGCAAAGCCAAGCAAGCGTGCAGGTAGTGGCAAGCGGGCGCAGGCAGGCAGGTATAGGCAAAGGGGCTAGCCCAAGAGGCGGGCGCAGGTAATGGTTGGCAGGCAAGCTAAATCAGCGCGCATAGGCAATAGCTGGCGGGTGGGCAAGCAACCAAGCAAGCGGGCAGGCTAGGGGCTAGGGGCGGGCAAATGGGAAGGCAAAGCTGGCTACGCTGTGATCGGATGAGACC
>CAYSUX010000057.1:0-13472 GCA_964434315.1 uncultured archaeon | reverse complement strand
CTGTACTACCTGCCCACTGAATGTATTGACCCTTTCCAATTGAATGAATGAATGAATGAATGAATGAATGAATGAATGTATCGAATTGAATTGAATGAACTGAGATGCCAGGCAGCCGCCGACGAACGCTCCTTTCTGAAGGCCAGCCGGCTTCCTCCCCTCGCCACAGCGCGCAGGCAGCCACCCTAGTTACCGGTGGGGCTGCTCCCTTCCGGGCCACGGCAGGTGCTATGCCCCCACCTCGAACCGTGCTACGCACGGCCTGACCCATTCCCCGGCACAGAGGCGACATACCTGCCCTCCGACTGGAAAAGGACGCCACCTAGAGCCTTACCTGGGTGCGTTTCATCGGTTCGGTTCACGTTCACGATTGGACACGACGTACTCGGTTCACGCAGCCGGCGGTGTTCGGCCCCATTGAAGACGATTTTAAGCGATCCGGAGATCGAGAGTGCGCCTGCGCCCTGGCCTAGCCGGCGTTTTGATATAAGGTCGATGGCCAGTTAGTGTTCCAAAGGATATTTCAACGGGCAACGGGCGCCCGAAGCTGAAACGGATTAGGGTGGATCAGCAGTATTGGGGGTGGAAATGACCATTTTGCCGGGAACCATTGATTATATATGGGTCTGACCATACCCTCTCTGCGGATGTAGTGAATGCTCTTTCAAACCAAACCTTACCATCGATACCTTTTCCGCAAAGGCGGTGGAGCATTTGTGGCTGTGATGGCTGTTATTATCATAGCCCTCCTCTACCTGGCCAACTTCTCTGTAGCTATTGTGGGAGTTATAATTGTTGCAGCCCTATATCACTTTTATATGGTCGATTGGATTAATCTCAAATCTGGATTTACACAGCCATTACTATATCTTCAATGGTATTTTTTTAATAATATTAATTACCAAACACCGGAGGGAATACATCTAGGCGGAATTAGGGTGCATTATAAGTTATCTCAGAGCCATAAGAATAATGATACTACAAATGTGAACGGTATTACATTATCCATTTTAAATTTTTTAGAAAGAACATATCATACAGAAAGGGACACTCACGTGTATGTGCTCTTTGGTGGAGCATCAATCTTAGGCTTAGATAATAACGAGGGGGGAAAAGCACATGGAAGAGGTGGCGCTCATATCAGTAGTGGTGCTTGGACATATGGTCTTGGAGGTGTTCAGCAGGTTCTTTTACACGAAATTGGTCATTGCATTGGAATTGGAACCAAAGATGATGCGAATCACTCATCCGGTAATCTTGAATACACGATACCTGAATATTACAATCCAGATTCAAAAAGTTATATGTCGAAATTAACAGGAAACGCGGAGAAGTATTTCAATGAGGAACTAGAGAGCATGTGGGCTCCCGAGGATTCAATCTATACCACTAATGTCAACGATCCAGATGATAAACGGGTATATTATTCAATGGCAGCCCGGTTGCATATTAAATATTCTGTTGCAGGTGAAATGCCCGATTGGATGGAGAGTGAGGCGGATGATGGTAAATTATACAAATCTCTATAATCATATGCAGTCATTAAAAATGAATTTAATAAATTTGCATTCATATATTTTTTTATTAATAATTCTAGTGCTTGTAATATCAACTCAAACCGAAGCAGAAGATAGATCATCATCAAACTCGGATAGTGATTGGGAAATAACCTCTGAAGAGTTGATAATGGATTCAAAGTAAAATTTTTCTGGCATTAATATCACTGTAAAAACTGGAGGATCTCTGATTATTTCAAATTCCACTTTAACGATCAGAGGTACATCTCCATCAAATGGTTTTATAACAATAGAAAAAAACGGAAAGTTGCAAATAGACAATTCAACTTTAAAGGGGATTGACGCGGATACAAAAAATATCACATATATTGATTGGATTTTCCAGATCTTTGGAAATGCAATTATCAATAATAGTGAAATATTTCATAGAATTAGCATTTATTCTGATAATGTTACAATAGAAAATTCAATGATTACTGGATATGGTTCAGCGTTACATATATCAAACTCGTCTCCAATCATCAACAATAATATTATTTTCGGCGAGGACATTACAACGGAGGTAGATTTCATTTTATATGAGGGATCTGGAATCAACATTTACAAGGGAGTTTCAACTAACCCAATAATATCAAATAATATTATTACAAGTTGGGATACGGGAATTGAAATCACAGATGCCAAATGTCGCTGTTCTGGCAACCAGATTATGAATGTCCATTATGGGATCGATATATATGTGTCAAAAGATTTTAAAATAGACGATACTTATATCAATAACTCTATCTATGGGATAAAAATTATTTGGTCAAAAAATGTTAGCATTCATAACGTTACAATCAAGAGAAGCTGGGTTGGTCTCACTGTGTACGATTACACCACTGAGATACATAACAGCTCTTTCCATACAAAGCCTTCGTATTTTGGTGACCCACCGATTGATATAAGTGTAGGTGATAAAGCTATACTATTTATTTTTTTCACTCCCTTCAATGAGTCAAGGATAAGATTTGATGATTTTGGATCAAGAATCATTACCGAAGATAAAGTTTATCAACGTGAACCCGTGGATACTTCTGAACCATCTTATTTTCACACTATCGTATACGGAGTTATAATAGCGATAATTGCGATTAGCATTTCATTCAAACTTTATAGGCATAGATTTAATAGTTCTGATTAATCGTACCATACTTTTCTGCCTCACCTTCACAAACTTCTCATCGTCCTCCTACGCTATCCCTACCGGCTGCTTCCCCTCCACTCCACCGCAGCCCTTCGCCCGTTCCTCCACCGCTTCGTGGACATGAGCCGCGACGGCCGCAGCCTCTATCTGGTTAAGGTGCGTGACCCTCCCCCTTAAATATCCTTCGGGTCCTCGTCGCCGTGAATAGCCATGGTCTCGGTCAAGATCGAAGAGTGGGAGATGCTCGACTGCAAGGACGCGGTCATCATCGACGGCTTTCCCAGCGTGGGCGCCGTGAGCACCATCGTGGCCTCCTACATCATCGACGCTCTGGGCCTGAAGCAGGTCGGCGTCGTCGAGAGTGAGCTGGTCCCACCGGTGGCCATCATCAAGGAAGGCCAGCCCCTGTCCCCTATCCGCATCTATGCCTCACCCACCCAGAACGGCGAGGATCCCCAGGCCACCGAGCGCAATGTGGTGGTATTCATCTCAGAGTTCCCCTTGCTGGCCGAGATGGTCAGGCCCATGTCCGAGGCCATGATCAAATGGGGTCTGAGCCGTGGTTGCAGCCTGCTCATCTCTCCCGAGGGCGTCGGCGACCAGAATGGCACTCCCGAGAACGGTGAACGGGATATCGAGGCCTTTGGCGTGGCTTCAACATCGCGGGCCCGTGAGCTGATGAAGGAGACCGATTGCAAGGGCTTTCGCTATGGTACCATCACCGGTGTTACCGGCGTTCTGCTGGGCCTTGGTCGTCAACATTCCTTCGATGTCATCGCCATGCTGGCCGAATCCAGGGAGGATATGCCCGACGCCAGGGCCGCCGCCAAGCTCATCGAGTGCATCAATCCCCTTCTCTCCAAGGTCAACATCGTCCCCGGCCCTCTGCTGGAGGAGGCCTCCCGTATCGAGAACTCCATCCCCAAGGTCATGACCATGGGCCAGGTCGTGGAGGAAGACGAGGTCCCCCTCTACGGCTAGGGTTTTTCACTCACCTATATAACCGTACATCCTCACTTGTGAAACCTTAGTATTTAACATGGTGGGTGAGCCTTATAATGACAGAGGCTCTTTGGTGCAATTCCCACATTCTTGTCGATGGCGAGCCGAGGGCCACATGAAAGTCCACCACGAGTTTCCCCTTTCACCAGCCCAGGTGCGCGAAGTGTTGAACGAGCTCCACTTCGACCCTGAACGACTCTCGATACGAGAGGTGAACCGTCTGGTCTTCAAACTGGAGGACAAGCTGGGCCTCAACTACGTGAGGATGGAGTTCGGCATTCCCAATCTCGACATATCCGAGATCGCCATCAAGAACGAGAAGGAGGCCATCGACAGAGGGGTGACTGCCCGATATCCTCCCTTCGATGGTATTCCCGAGTTAAAGGAGGCCGGGGTCAACTTCATCAAGGCCTTCATGGATGTGGAACTACCCACCCACTGTGTCGTGCCCAGTGTGGGCGCCATGCAGGGCGGTCTGGTCTCCCAGGCCATCGCCGGTCGCCGCCACAATGATCGCAAGACCATCCTGTTCCTGGAACCCAGCTTCCCGGTGACCAAACTCCAGACCTCCTTCCTGGGTCTGCGTTACGACGCCCTGGACCTCTACTACCATCGGGGCGACAAGCTTATCGAGGCGGTCAGGGAACGTTTCGAGGCCGGTGGTGTCGGCGGCATGATCTGGTCGAGCCCCAACAACCCCTCCTGGCTCTGCCTGAAGGATTCCGAGCTCGAGGGTCTGGGTCAGCTCTGCAACGAGTATGGCGTCCTGGCCATCGAGGACCTGGCCTACCTGGGTATGGATTTCCGCAGGGATTATGGCAAGCCCAACGAGCCCCCGTTCATTCCCACCATCGCCCGCTACAGTGACGAGTATGTAATCATCATCAGTAGCGCCAAGGTCTTCAACTATCCAGGCCAGCGTATCGGCTTCGTGGGCATCTCACCATCTATCTTTCACAGGTCCTATCCCGACCTGAAGCCCTGGTTCCAGACCGAGTACCTGGGCCATGCCTTTGTCCATGGCGGCATATACTGCACGACTGCCGGGGTGGCCCATTCGGCCCAGTGGGGTCTGACAGCCCTGCTCAACGCCGCCACCTCAGGGGAATTCGACTTTTTAAACAAGGTCAGGGTCTACGGCGACCGGGCCAAGCACATCAAGAAGCTCTTTTTAGACCATGATTTTAAACTGGTCTACGATAACGACCTGGGTGAACCTCTGGCCGATGGTTTCTACCTTACCCTATCCTATCCCGGCATGGACGGCCGGCAACTGTTACTCGAGCTGCTACGCCATGGTATCAGTACCATCACACTTGCCAGTACCGGCTCCCTGCGAACCGAGGGCGTTCGGGCCTGCGTATCCTTCACCACCGAGAAGCAGTTCCCTATTATCGAATCACGAATCAAGCAATTCAAGGAGGACCACCCCCTATGATCCCCCACGAACAGATCGATTGGAACAACCTGACATTCTCCCACACCGCGACCCGCTCGATGTACATAGCGACCTGTGATATCGACGGGGAATGGGAATCCCAGGGTCTGGTACCCTTTGGTGATATCAAGATATCGCCTGCCGCCGGGGTTCTGAACTATGGCCAAGGGCTATTCGAGGGGATGAAGGCCTACCGCTGCAAGGATGGTCGGGTGCTGCTCTTTCGCCCCACCGAGAACGCCTTTCGCGCCGCCGCCGGCTGTCGTCGCCTCTGTATGCCCGAGGTCTCGGAAGAGCTCTTCATGGACGCCGTGATGCAGGTGGTCAAGGATAATGCCGACTACATACCCAAGCCCGGTCAGGGAGCACTTTATATACGCCCCGTCGTGTGGGGCACCGGTCCGATACTGGGCGTTTCACCGGCCCCGTCTTACACTTTTTGCGTCTTTGTCAGTCCGGTCGGGCCCTACTTCAAGAGCGGTTTCAAACCCATCCGATTGCTGGTGACCACCGACTACCATCGCGCGGCCCTGAAGGGTATCGGAGGCATCAAGGCCATCGGCAACTACTCCGCCGGTATGCTGCCGGCCCGGGGCGCCAAGGCCCAGGGTTTTGCCGAGGTCATCTACCTCGACTCGGTACAAGAACAGTATGTGGAGGAGGTGGGAGCGGCCAACTTCTTCTGCCTGACCGACCACACCCTGATGACCCCGGCCCTGACCGGCTCCATCCTGCCCGGTGTCACCCGCAAGTCGGTGTTGTATCTGGGCCGTCACCGCTTCGGCCTGAACACCGTCGAGAAACGGGTCGATATCGACGAGGTCATGACCGCCAACGAGACCTTCGGCACCGGCACCGCCGCAGTCATCACCCCCATCGGCTGGATCACCTACCGGGGTACCGAGCAGGCCATCAACAGCGGCAAGGTCGGCCCCATGACTCGCCAGCTCTACGATGCCCTGGAGGCCATCCAGCTCGGTGAGGCCGAGGACGAGTATGGCTGGACCGTCGAGGTCGAGGGTTTGGCCATATAGATAGCCGTCACTGACCAATACTGACCAATACTGACCAATACTGACCAATACTGACCAATACTGACCGACACTTATCCAATATCGGCTCTGCTTCATTCCCGTCCCAACAAACGCCTTCCCACATCCTTCAGTTCAGATCGTACGATCCCGGGTTGTTGCCCTGCACCACTCTCGGGTCGATGTACTCTCGGTCCTCCACTTCAGATATCATAGGAAGATAAGATAGGAAAGGAAGACAAAAGAAATTTCCAATACCTTCAAATAAACCGATATGTAGGGTTAGGCCAACCATTGGGTGCGTGGATGCCATGTCATCTAACCAACGAAGTGTCTCGTGGGTCAGGATATCAGGTACGATATCGCTGGCCCTGTTGCTTGTGCTTGCCTATGTGCCATACGTCCTGGCCGAGGACGACGACTACGAGGAGAACGATACCAAAGGCACTGCCGCCGAAGTGGATTACGGCTACTATGATCGTCTCACAGTCTCCGATACCGACGACGACTGGTACAAGATAGAACTGGATGATGGTGATGATATCGTCGTGACAGTGACCTTCGACGGTGACGAAGCCGATATCGAACTGGAGCTCTACAACGAGACCGGCGACGACCCCATTGACGGGTCTTACGGTGTCGATGACGATGAGCAGGTCGTTGCCCTGGATGTTGAAGCCGGATGGTACTACATCTATGTCTTTTCCTACGATGACGAGGCCGAATATGACATGAATGTCACCGATGATTTTGAAGTCCCCGAGGGCATCATCAACATCGCTCAGGCGGTGTTCGATTTCGATTTCGACTCTCTGTTGAATGATTGTACCTTCAAGGCCCATATCGAGGGTGACGGCGTACCCGATGTGAACCTGACCATATACGATAACCTGGACAACGAGGTGGCCAGCGGTACCACCAACGGTAATGGTGAATGGACCAATTCCAACATGTCCAACGGCGATTATCACTGGGACGCGGAGTATCAGGGCGAAATGCTCGAAGACGAAGGGACTTTCGATGTCGCCGTTGGTATTCGGGAGGTCCAGGCTTATGGCGTATTGGCAGACGACGATTCGGATGACAAATACAATGATGAGGCCTTTTGGGCCTATGACAACCAGTGGAGCGGCGTGGAGGATGTCGAGGTGGAGATTCGATGGGAATCCAACGACACCTACTATGCCAACGGCACCACCGACGAGGATGGCGAATATATCGAATACGACCTGCCCGAGGACAACTTCACCTTCACCATCACATACAATGCCGAGGAGTTCAACACCGGCTGGGTCCACTCCTTCGGCGGCGGCACCGGTCCGGTAGAGGACGACCAATACGAAGAGAATGATGACAAGAACGAGTCGGCCGAGGTCGATTATGGCAACTACACCGACCTGTATTGCCAGGATGACGACTGGTACAAGATATATCTGGACGATGGCGATGATATCAATGTGACCATCAATTTCGATGGAGATGAAGCCGATCTGGATCTGGAACTCTACGATGAGGACGACAATCTGATCGATGGCTCTTACGGTACCGGTGACAACGAGAGTGTGGAGGCTGCCGATGTCGATGAGGGCTGGTACTATATCAAGGTCTTCCGATTCGAAGGGAGGACCAACTACACCATGAGCATCACCGACGATTTCAAAGGTCCGGAAGGCATCATCAACATCGCCCAGGGCATAGATGATCACGACAACGATACTCTGCTGAACGACTGCAATTTCCAGGCTCATATCAAGTGGGAGGACATATCCGGTGTCAACATCACCATCTACGATAGCCTGGACAACGAGATCGCCGGCGGCAGTACCGATGCCAACGGCGAATGGACCCACTCCAATATGTCCAATGGCGACTATTACTGGATAGCCGAATACGATGGTGAATTGATGGACGACGAGGGGACCTTCGATGTCGCGGTGGGTGTTCGGGATGTCCAGCACCATGCCTACATCACCGACTGGGACTGGGATGGCAACCATAACGACAAGATATTTACAGCCTACGACCAGGACGGTGACGGCGTCGAGGGCGTGGACATCGAGATCCATTGGGCTTCCAACGACACCTACTACTCGGATGGCGTCACCGATGGTAACGGAAGGTACACAGAGTATGACATTCCGGAAGATAATTTCACCTTCACGGCCACCTACACCACCGAGGAGTTCAATACCGGCTGGTTCCACTCCTATGGTGGTGGGGGCGGGGGTGACGATACCGACGAATGGTTCGAATCCTGGGATTACGAAACCAAGGATACGGGTGACGATAACAGGGACGATACTATCGAGATAGGTTACAATCCCGATACCGAGGCCGATGAGATGGATATCTTTGTCTCCATCGATATCTACCGGGATGACGATCATTACGATGGGATCTGGGAATGGTACACCATCTATGGCGAGGAATGGGACTGGTTCACCGTGAACTGGACCGCCGACCGGGACGGATCCTATGATTTCAAGGTGTATCTGTATGATGATGAGTTCCATCAAGAGGACTACTTCTCCATCGAGAATGTGACCCTCTACGCCGAGCCCCTCGAGGGTATCATCAACCTCGCCCAGAGAGTGGCAGACGCGGATAATGGGACGATAATGAACGATTGCCAATTCTGGGCCCATATCAGAGGCGACAGCGTAGCTGGTGTGAATCTCAGCATCTATGACAGCCTGGATAACCTGATCGCCAATGGCACCACCGATGAACATGGTGAATGGGAGCATTTCAACCTCACCAACGGTGATTATTACTGGACCGCCGAGTATGACGATGAAGAGCTTGAAGACAACGGGACATTCGATGTGAACATGGGAGTTCGCGAGGTACAGGCAACCTCCATGGTTACAGCCTGGCACCATGACGGCTACCACAATGATGTCTGGTTCTATGCCTATGATGACAATGAAGACGGTGTTGAAAACGCAGACATCGAGATCCATTGGGCGGCCAACGACACCTTCTATTCCGATGGGCAGACCGATGAGGATGGAGAATACATCGAGGAGGACCTTCCCGAGGACAACTTCACCTTCACCATCACCTACAACTCCGACACCTTCAATACCGGTTGGTTCCACTCCTATGGTGGCGGCGGCGGCTCAAATGAGAGTGATGAATGGTTCGCTGACTGGGATCACGAGACTTACGATTCGGGTAGTGACGGCGACGATGATTCGATACGCATCATGTATGACCCTGACACCGAGGCAGATGAGATGGACATCACCGTGGAGGTGACGGTCTATTACGATGATGACTGGTACGATTCCATTAGCGAGAACCACATGATAAGGGGCGAGAGTGAGGACTGGTTCAACCAGGAATGGACCACAGACCGGACCGGCTCCTTCGATTTCAATGTCTCGTTGTATGACGAGAACGGGACCTTCGAGGACGGTTTCGACATCGAGGATGTCTATCTTGAAGAGGAGGATGGAGGTGGCAACCGGAAGCCCGACGCCTTCATCGATGATATCGACCCCAGCCCCGCCGATGAAGCCGAGGATATCGATTTCGAAGGTCACGGAGTGGACAGCGACGGGACTATCGAGGCCCACAACTGGCGTTCGGATCTCGACGGTGACCTCAGTACTTTGGAGGACTTCAGTACCGATTATCTCTCGGTCGGTATCCACACCATCTACTACAAGGTGCAGGACGACGACGGGGCCTGGAGCGACGAGGTGTCCCAGACCCTGGAGGTCGAGAACGTCAAACCGACGGCCTCCATCGACGATATCGATCCAGAACCGGCCGACGAGGGTGAGGATGTCGATTTCGAAGGTTCGGGTGAGGACGCCCGGGGTACGATCGATGGTTATGAATGGCGCTCCGATATCGATGGCGCGCTAAGCACCGAGGCATCATTCACCACCGATCAGCTATCGGTGGGGACCCACACGATCTCCTTTACGGTGAAGGATGACGAGGGAGAATGGTCGGAGCCGGTCACCGTGAGTGTCGAGATCGAGAATGTGGAACCCACCGCCACCATAGATGATATCGATCCAAGCCCGGCCGCGCAGGGCTCCACTGTGAGCTTCGAGGGCTCGGGCAGCGACCCCCTGGGTTCCATCACTGATTATCAATGGCGCTCGAACCGCGACGGTCAGCTCAGTACCGAAGCCACATTCGAAACATCGGCCCTGGCTGTGGGTACCCATACCATTTACTTCAAGGTGAAGGATGACGAGGGCGAATGGTCCGATGAGGTATCTGAGCGACTCACCATCGAGAGTACCACCCCGGTGGCTTCCATCGATAGCGTATCACCCAATCCTGCCAGGGAAGGCGATACCATCATCTTCGAGGGTTCGGGCACCGATCCCGACGGTACGATCATAGCCTACAAATGGGAGCTCGACGGTGTCGAGGTATCCACCCAGGCGACCTTCAGCCGAAGTGACCTGACCGAGGGGACCTATTTAGTGGAACTCCTGGTCCAGGATGACGACGGTACCTGGTCGACCCCAGATGCCGAGACCCTGGAAGTCGAGGCCGGCAACCAGGCCCCGACAGCGACCATCGATGACATCGATCCCAATCCGGCCGAGGAGAATGAGGAGGTGGCCTTCGAGGGTTCGGGCAGCGATCCCGACGGCTGGATCGTGGGCTATGAGTGGCAGATCGACGGGACCATATTCTCCACCAAGGCCCACTTCACCAAGGATGATCTGGAACCAGGGACCTACACCGTGAGCTTCAGGGTTCAGGATAATGATGAAGGATGGTCCGAGGCGGTTACCGAGACCCTGGAGGTAGAGGAGGGTTCAGGTGGTGGCGGTGACGATGATGACCCCGCTCCCGGCTTCCTGGTCGCCCTGCTGATGGTTGGATTGGTAGCAGTATTCCTTGAACGCCGAAAACGGTGATCGGGCTCCCGACGGCTATAGATAGATAATACGTGAAAGGCTGTTGATAACGGCCCTGTTCGGCTAGCGGCCCACCCTGGCTATCGAGTCGGATACGGTTCGCTGGACCTCTTCAACCTTCCCTTCGGGATAGGGTGTCCCCTTCCAGCCCCAGGCCCGCCTGTCTCCCTTGTACCGTGGGAATAGGTGAAAGTGCAGATGGAAGACCGCCTGCCCGGCCACAGCCCCGTTGTTCTGCAGCAGATTGATCCCCTCGGCGCCCCAGTCCATCAGACCCCGGGTTATCCTGGCCACTGTGACCATGCAGGCTGTCAGCGTCTCCACCGGGGCGTCCATGATGTTGGCGCAATGGGCCTTTGGTATGACCAATGTGTGGCCTTCCACCGCGGGGCTGATGTCCAGGAATGCCAGGGTATGTTCATCCTCGAAGACCCTGGAACAGGGTATCTCACCGGCTACTATCTTGCAAAAGATACAGTCATCGCTCATCGTTCATCACCTTCGACTCGTTCGACTCGTTCATGTATCCTGGGCAGCTTTGCCCCGAGCGCTTCCAGCGCCTCTCTTACCAGATTCAATGTTTCCTCGACGGTGCGAGCAGTTCTGACACCCTCGATGTCCCAACTGTTCAGGGCGATCACCGGCTTCTGGTAGATCTTGGCAAAGCCCATCTCGGTCAGCGTGCCGTAGGCCCCGCCCACGGCCACGACAATATCGCCGTTCAACGCCACCATCTGGTTACGAGCGTGACCCAATCCGGTGGGGATGGCCACATCCACCCAGGGATTCGCCTCATCGCGATCGAAGCCGGGCAGTATCCCGATGGTTTGCCCGCCAGCCTCTCCGGCGCCCCGGCAGACACCCTCCATGACGCCTCCCATACCGCCACAGACCACCTCGACACCCAGCTCGGCCAGTCCCCGGCCCAGGCTCATTGCCTGCTGAAGGGTTTCGGGCTCGGCTGCACCCGCTCCGATGACCGCCACTCTGGGGCGAGGTCTTTTGTTATCCGGGCTCGAAGAGGGTTTTGGCTCGGTTGGGGGCGGCGCCATGACCCTCCCAGGGGCCACTGCTCGATTAGCTTTGCGGCTGCTTTACAGCTCTGTGTTATCCTGGAATCATCTCGTTCCATGCTCTCTTCTCGTCATTGTCCAGATCTTCGTTCATCTGGACATGGCTTTGCTGACCATCAATACTTCGCCACTGACAAGCACCCTGAACAACGTTCTCTGTTCAAAGGGTCTGAGCTTGAACTCTTCAAGTATCTGGGTCGTTCGATCCGATCGCTGGCTCTGGAGATGCTGAACCATCGAAAAACTTATATAATGAGTCAACTTCTTAGACTATAAATATATAAAAATCATGTTGTTGAAATGCGCTCCAAATAGGCCTGGCAGACCAACCGAGGCTTATGATCAGAACGGTCGATGGTGGGCAATAATGAACAATAGAGCGTTTTTATCGACGAGAAATCAAGAACACGCATTCCGACAGAGACATCGGACCCTGTGGAAAGGGAGTATTATAGTGGGCGAGGAGGTAAATATAGCTTTGCTCATTTTTATGTTTTTTAAAAGATGTTTGTACCACAAGATTTATATAAATATTTTACAAGGTAGTAATTGCATGGAACCGAACTTGTATGCAGCCCTGATCCCGTGTCTGACCTACGTGATCCAATATGGGATGAACGAAGGCACAACGAGAGCACTCCGAGACCACTCCGAAAGCAGAACGAAGGATCAACGAAGGAACAACGAACAACCATCGAAGGAACAACGAACAACCATCGAAGGGACTTTGGGGGCCTCATGCAGGAGCATCCCCATGCAGGAGATGAACAACCATGGGAAAAGCACGAAAGAAAGGCCTGATCGGCGAGTTCACCGGCAAGGTGGGCCCCATCGTCGTGAGGTATTCCAATGGGGAGTATATCGTCACGACCCCGCCGGTCAGAGCAAAGAAAGCCAGCGAGAAACAACTGAAACAGAGGGAGAGGTTCAAAGAAGCCATTGAACACGCCAGGCTTGCCAACCTGGATGACTCTCCCACCAGGGAGATATACGAAGAGGTTGCCGAGTTGAATGGGAAGAGTCCCTTTCGCCTGGCAATGACCGACTTCTTCCACGCCCCTGAGATAGTGGAGGTGGACTTCTCCAACTACCATGGTCGGGCCGGCGACAGCCTGACCATCAGGGTCCGCAATGATGTCCCGGTGGCCAGGGTCACGGTGCGGATAACCGATGGCGAGGGCAACGGGATCGAGCGGGGCCTGGCTGTGGAGCAGAACTTCCTGGAATGGAGGTACACCGCCACCCAGGACCTCCCTGGCGACGAAGCCACCTTCACCATCGCTGCCACTGACCTGCCTTATTCTGTCTTCTACAAACCCTAAAGATGAGA
>CAYSUX010000056.1:0-13480 GCA_964434315.1 uncultured archaeon | reverse complement strand
TCTTTACCGCCTTTGAGAAGGTCATGCGCTCCTGTGACCATGGCGAATCATGGACCGATGTGACGGACTATACCAACAGTCCCACTACCAGCGACCCCTACCTGTGGGTCGATCCGGTCACGGACCGTGTATTCAATCTCCAGATGATGGGTCTTTTTGAAACCTGGATCGCCTATACCGACGATGAGGGTGACAACTGGGGACAAACCTACATGAAGGGGCATATCCCATTGAACGATCATATCAAGCTGGGAACCGGACCCTGGACGGATGAGGGATACGGAATGGGAGGCAACCCCACCTATGAACAGGCGGTCTATTTCTGCTACAATAAGCTCGCGGGGATCTACTGCTACACAAGCTTCAATGGTGGAGCCACGTTCGAACTGGGAGGACAACTCCATGGCGGCGCCTCTTACAATGGAGGCCTGCATGGAGCCATTACCTCCGCCCCCGACGGGACTGTCTACCTTCCTCCAAGGGTACCGACCCCCACTATCATTTTTTCCAAGGACAATGGCTACAGCTGGGAGGAGCGCACCATGGGCGAGGATGTCGGCACGCCCAACCCGCGTAAGAACGCCGAGGTCGCCACAGACGCGGATTCCAACGCCTACCATATCTGGATTGGCGCTGACGAAGGCGTCTATATGTCGCGCAGCACAGACTCCGGAGAGAACTGGGAGCAGTCAAGCACTCGCATCAGCCCTGCCGAGGTCATCTCCACGACGTTCCCGCATATCGATGCCGGGGATCCGGGGCGGATAGCCATCACCTACCTCGGTAGCGAGAACAGCAGCGAACTGGACCGTCCCGATATCGATGGGAATCCATGGGATGGAAACCCCCATTACGCGCCTGCCAACGTCAGCTACTACCTCTACATCACCTACAGCCTGAACGCGCTGGACCCGGAGCCGGTATTCCACACAGTGCGGGTATCCCCGGACCCGGTCCAGGTCGGTAGCATCTGCCTGAACAGCGGAGATTGCCGCGACATCGGAGGCTCGAACCGCAACCTCCTGGACTTCAACGACCTTCACATCGACCGGGAGGGGCGTGTGTATGTGGCCTTCGCCGACGGCTGTACCGGCGAGTGTGCCGCCAAGGATGACCCGCAGCCTGAGGATTCCCGCAGTCGTCTGGGTTCGGTTTACTACCTGGGCAACGGGCCGAGTCTCTACGAATCTGTGGGAAATCTGACCGAACTGTAGCGGGAAGAGCGCGGTCACCGACGAGGAATTCTGCGGCGAAGCGGTAAGCTGCTGGGCGGTTGAGTGCGGCAGCCGAGCCATGGTCGCCGCCGTCACCCGCTCTGGGTTAATCCTCTGGTTTTTCCAGGTCCGGCTTGAACTTGGTGCCGTAGTAGATGATACCCGAATCCGAGTCCTCGCCTATCTTGCGGAAGGTATCCTTGACAGGCAGGCCCTCGTAGACCTGGTCGGCTGTGCAATCGACGATCTGGGTGGTCAGTCTCGGGCCCTCCTCCAGCTCGATTATCCCCACGATGTAGGGGACCTGGGACTCGTATCCGGCCTGGGCCGAATGGACCTCGGTAAAGGAGGTGAGCTTGCCCTTGCCCGAGAAACGGTGCGGGACCATTTTACCGACCGAGTGGCGCCGACACTTGCCGCACATGACCCGGGGCGGGAACTCGTAGTTGCCGCAGTTGCCGCATCTGGCGCCTATCAGATTGTAACGGGTGGCCAGCTTGCGCCAGTAACGGGGTACGGCCATCAGAGCACCTCCAGCAGATGGACGACCGCGGTGGCCGCCGTGCCGCCATGGTTCTCGCACAGTCCGATGGTGGCGCCCGCGACTTGGCGTTTGTCAGCCCGACCCTGAAGCTGGTGGGTAATCTCCACTGCCTGGGCGATACCGGTGGCTCCCGGAGCATGGCCTCGTGCCTTCAGCCCGCCCGAGGGGTTGACCACGACTTTTCCGCCATAGGTGGTCCGGCCCGCCTCGGTGGCCGGCCCGGCCTTGCCATGTTCGAAGAAACCCAATCCCTCCAGGGCCATTATCTCGCTGATGGTGAAATTGTCATGGACCTCGGCCACGGTCACATCATCCGGTTTGCGCCCGGCCTGCCCGAAGGCGGAGTCGGCCGCGGCGGTAATGGCCGGGAAGTGGCAGAGCTTGGGCCGGTCGTGCAAAGCGATGGTGTCCGAACCCTGGCCCGAGCCGGTGATTATCACCGGATTGTCGCAGAGCTCCCGGGCCCTGCCGGCCTCGCAGAGCACCAGGGCCGCGGCACCGTCCGATGAGGGGGCGCAATCCATCATTCGCAGGGGTGAGGCCACCAGACCCGAGGCTGTGACCGCTTCGGGCTTCATGGGGAAGGGGAACTGGGCCAGAGGGTTGTTGGCCGCGTGGTTGTGGTTCTTGGCCGCCACATGGGACAACTGCCCCCGGGTGGTGCCGTACTCGTCCATATGGCCCCTGGCGCACATGGCGTGGAGGGCGGCGAAGGTGGCGCCGTAGAATGCCTCCCATTCCTCGTCGGAGCCGGCGATCACCGAGGAGCCTGCCTGGGTCTCGGTCGAGTCGGTCATCTTCTCGGCCCCGCCCACCACGACGGTATCGTAGAAGCCGCCGGCGATGGACATATAGGCATGGCGCAGGGCCAGACCCCCCGAGGCCGAGGCAGCCTCCACACGGGTGGTGGGGATATGCCGCTCGGCCATGCCGCAGTAGTCGGCGATGAGGGCACCGATATGTTCCTGTTGCAGCAGTACGCCGGCCGACATGTTGCCCACATACATGGCGTCGATGTCCTCCGAGCCGATGTTGGCCTCATGGATAGCCTGGAGTCCGGCGGCAAGACCCAGTTCTCTTAGGGATTTATCCCAGGCCTCGCCGAATCGGGTCAACCCGGTACCGATTATCGCCACTTCGCGCAGGCTCATTCGGCCACCCCCAGCAGGAACTTGCCCCGATACTTGGCATAGGTGGCGTAGTTCACGATCTCCATCCGATCGATGAGCTGTTCCACCTTGGGGGGTACATTCCGCAGATCCTCGATCTCGTCGGTGACGGTCAGGTCGAAACCGTCGGAGCCCGCCCCCGAGCCATAGGCCACCGCCAGGATGCGCTGACCGGGTTCGGCCACATCGAGGATGGCTGACAGACCCAGTGGGACCGCTCCGGAATAGGTGTTGCCGATACGGGGGGTGAGAAGTCCGGCCGATATCTGCTCCTTGTTGAAGCCCAGTGACTTGCCGGCCCTGAGCGGGAACTTGCCGTTGGGCTGATGGACCACGAGATGGTCGTAATCCGCCGGTTTGGTACCGGCCTTCTCCATGGTCTTCACCCCGCAGGTCTGGACATGACGAAAGTAGGCCGGCTTGCCTGTGAAGCGGCCGCCGTGACGGGGGTACTTCTGACCTTCGCGACGCCAGAAATCGGGGGTGTCGGTGGTGAAGGAGTAGGTGTGGTCGATCCTGGCGATGAGCTTCTCGGAACCGATCAGGAAGGCCGCTCCGCCAGCCGAGGCCGAGTACTCCAGAGCATCACCGGGAGCTCCCTGGGAGGTGTCGGCCCCGATGGCAAAACCATACCTGATCTGTTCGGAACCCACCATGCCCATACAGGTCTGGATGGCCGCTGTACCAGCCTTGCAGGCGAATTCGAAATCGGCCGCGGTCAGGTCCGGTGTGGCGCAGAGGGCCTCGGCCACGACGGTGGAGGTGGGTTTGACGGCGTAGGGGTGGGATTCGGAGCCGGTGTAGATGGCGCCGATGTCGGCAGGGTCGATATCCACCCGATTGAGAGCCTGGCGGGCCGACTCCACGCTGATGGTGATGACATCCTCGTCGGGTCCGGGGACCGATTTGGAATGCACGTTCAGGCCCTTGGCCATGGAATCCCCGTCCGCGCCCCAGACAGAGGCGATCTCGTGGGTGGTCACTTTAAATCTTGGCACATAAGCGCCATAACTGACGATACCTACTTCCATTTGATTCACGGGTCCTTGGTACTAGAGTTTACTAAGCGTCTCGTTGACCATATTGTGGGAAAGCTCGGTGCGGGCCAGGATGATATTCTCCAACTTGGAGAGCTTCTTGGCCAGGATGTCCACCCGCTCGGGTTGGATATAGAGCACCAGGGCCGGTTTGAGGTGGTGGGCCCGGATGGCGATGAGGGGCGAGCGACCATATTTGACGCCGGTGAAGCATAGGGCCCGTTCGTTGGACCAGCCGTAGATCTGGGCGAAATCGGTGCCGTTGAAGGTTGTAATGGCCTTCAGGGAGTCGATGAGAGTGAAGCCGTAAAGGGGTTTGTCCATCTCTCCCAGGCCCACCAGGACCTCGGCCTCGACCGCCTCCAGGAGCCTGTGCGTCGATACCCCGTAGGAGTACTCCTTGATACCCAGGATGGCCCCCTCCGTGGCCGTTGGCTGGGAGAGGGAGCGGGTCAGCTTGAAGCCATGACTCTCATCATACTCCAGAAGGGCGTTGACTATGCGCCTTACCGAGGTGATGCCCGGAGAAGCTCTCCGGCCGCTTTCGTAGTCGGATATCACCGAAGGGCTGACGCCCACCAGCCGGGCCAGCTCCTTCTGGGTGATCTCAAAGAGCACACGCCATTTGCGAAGGGTGGCGCCGGTGTTCTCCGACATCGTGATCTCGCCTGCGATCTGCTGAACTAGGTCATGTCCCATGGTCAAGCGCCGGGCCACTCCCGGCAGGGTTACTTAAAGTATTGTGTCAAGGTTCGTCAGATGCCGATGAAAATCGGCTGTAAGATATGAAAGTAAAGATAATAATTACTGATTGACGGAGTCCACCCTCGAAAAAAGGGTGGAGTCTTTCCTTTTAAAACGTCCCAGCAGGGCATGGCCCGGCTCGGTCAGCCTGGTGCTTCCCTTGCCCTTGCCGCCCCTCGCGGATACGACGACCGGGCCTCCGGCCCTGGCGATGCTCCTCACCTTGGACCGGGCATGGCTGTAGGACATGTTCATTGCCCTGGCGGCGTCGGCCCGGGATCTTCCATCAGCCGAAATATCAACAGTCTGGGCCCACGATCCGGTCTCGTCTATCGCGCGTGGTGATCGTGCCCCGCCGGCCCCATGCTGAATTCATCGGATCCGAGCCGGATCATGGCCTTGAGTTCAAGCCTGAACCGTTATTTGCCCAAGAAAGATAGGGATTTGGGTCCCGAGGCCGCTTTGATGGCCTGGTTCATATACTATCGACCACAGGGGCCGATTTTCATCATCGATGAATCGTGTGAAAAAGTTTTTATACATTGTCAGACCTTCGTCCTTGTCGCTCAGAAGATCATAGCAGAGCTTGTGCTGGCGCTTTGGCATACCTCCTCTGGACAGCGTCCTCTCTGCGAGTTATTTTAGTCTGGGCGACACCCACTGGACCAGCCTGGGCCCCATCGGTCTGTGAGGGGTCCGGTATCCTTTCCTTCCCGGTGTGGGTAATGACTCAATCAAGCCAGTGATAGCGACGCAGATAGCCCGATTTCATCATTCCGGGTAGAGTGCCCAATGCCAGCCCGGCCACCGTCAACATCAGGTAGGCGGTGGCAAAGAGACCGGTGCTGACATCCTCCACCGAACCACTCCCCAGGAAACCCAGGAGGGCCAGGGTGCGCAGGAACGCCCCGGCCAGCCCGCAGCCCAATCCGACCTTCCAGCCTCCGGCCAGCGAATAGTGGGTCAACAGGACCAGGTAGGTCAGACTCATGATGACCAGCATGGCCGTGCGACCGGGGCGATCCTCGTCCACCATCTGGGGTCTGGTGAACAGGGCGACCAGGATGATCACGCCGATGGCTCCCAGGGTCCAGAAGGTCCCGTAGCCGTAGATATCCCGGTAACGTCGGACCACCATTTCAGGGGGATCGGCCAGGGCCACCGCCGTGGTCTGGAAATCAGCTCCCTCACCCCCCTGCTCCCTGGCCCGTTCGAACAGCGAATCGGCCAGCTCGTCCATGATCTCCCGGCGCCGATCGCTGTCCACACAAAGCAGGCCCCGGTGTATCCGGGCCAGATACCGGGTCATCGCTGGATTCTGGTCTTGGCCCCGGCTATGGCCCTGAACCGTATCATCCATGAGGTTCATCCCCCTTCATCCCCTTCTCTTCACCCGGGATCAGGGACTGCTCCAGGATCCGGTTACAGGCCGAGGTCATGCGCTTCCATTCCAGGCGGGCCTGGGCCAGGGCCTCCTGTCCCTGCTCGGTCAGGGTGTAGTATTTCCTGGGTGGTCGATCCTCCTGGATAACCCGCTCCGAGTTCAGCAGGCCCCGTTTCTGCAACCTGTGGAGGGCGGGATAGATGGTCCCTTCGGCCAGATCGTAATATCCATCGGAACGGGCCCGCAGCTCCTTGATGATCTCGAACCCGTATTTGCGGCTATTCGAGAGCATGGCCAGCAGGCAAAGCTGTATCGAGCCTTTCTTGAGCTCACGGGTCCAATCACTGGCCATGGTCCGGGAACCGGCCTTTCGGTTAAAGGTTTCGGGGTACTGGGTACGGGGTACTGTACTTTCAGGAAAGTTTCAGGAAAGTTTCAGGGAGTCGAGGGAGTCGAGGGAGTCGAGGTCGATCAGGTTCCTGACACAAGGATGATCACATCCCGAGCCTGGATATCGGTCTGACCAATGGCCTGACCCGGGGGCAGGAGCCGGCCTGACAGGCTTAGACCATAGCGGCGGGGCGGTAGCCTGAAATGGCTGCGCGCCGATTCGGTCAGCTTCGCCACCGTGAGGGTGGCCGGGACCTTCACCATCGAGGACCGACCGGTGGTATCCCTGATCTCCAGTTCCAGCAACCCGGGTTCTGACGGTCGGGTGATCGACCGTGCCTTTGCGCTGGTGGGTGACCCATGTCGTTCCCGGGTCCGGGCCTTGACCTCGACCCCGGATCCAGGCCCCCCGGACCGACGCGGACGGGGAGGTGTCTCGGGCTGGCGTCGTCGTTCACGGGATGGCTGATGGCCGTGGATATGGCCCTCGCGATGCTGTTCATCCAATGGCCGCGTATCGAGCTGATGTATCTTGTGACGGACATGATCGATGGCCAACCAGGCCAGGGCCAATACGCCGAGGAAAGAGAGGGTCGAGGCCATGCCACCGCCAAGCGCCGTACCGGCCACGGCGAAGCCATTGAACATGGCGTGAAGGATGACCGCGAACAGGTAATAGCGGAGCATTACCTTCAGAGGCTCATGTTGCACGATAACCCTGGCCACGCCATAGCCGGTCAGGGCCGCGGCGCTGGTGTGCAGTAGGGTGGAGGAGATCGAGCGAACGATCAGGGTGGCCATCGCGGCCGTGGCGCCGGATTCGTCCAGGGCCATGTAGCCATAGAGCAGGTTCTCGGTGGCGGCAAAGCCCAGGCCGATGGCCGCGCCATAGATCAGGCCGTCCTCGACCTCATCGATTTCGCCCTTGATCCGGGCCTGGCTTGAGACGCCCCACATCTTGACGAGCTCCTCGACCAGGGGAGCCATCACAACCGCCAGGATGATGAACACCCCGGTCTCATCGTAATGGTCCTCGAGATAGATACCGATGCCTTCGACGCCGGCAAAGATGATGAGGTTGATGACGGTGACCCACATAATGGACCAGGCCGCGCCCCACACGAAGGCCTTCATGAGCTTGCCCATGGGCTCCCTTCCGTACTTCTCCAGATTCCGGATGATACGAAGATAGACCAGGGAGGGCACAAAGGCCAGTGCCAGCAACACCACGAAGAGGGTCAGGGGGTCGGCAGCCATGCGCTTACGTTCATGCTAACTTAGGGATTTACTTATGGCTTTTGGACCGCGGACCACGGGCATCGTTCCATAGCTTCGTTCCGTAGCTTCGTTCCGTAGCTTCGTTCCGTAACTTCGTTCCGTAACTTCCTCTCAGGCCTAGGCTGTGCGGCAGCGCCCTTCGTAGATGTGGACCAGACCCCGGCGTATCAGCTTGTTGAGGTTCAGTTCGGGATTGGTTATGGAGTTGGTCCGGGCCTGCTTCAACACATCCTCCCGTTCCAGACCATTGCGCTCGATATCCAGCTGGTGCATCAATTCCAGCAACTGGTACTTGGGGGATTTATGGGTCGGTATCATCACATTGGTGGGCCGGGGCGGGGGTTTGCGGGGGGCAGTGGTCGTGGGCAAGTCCTCGGTCTCCCTGGGCAACGGGGGCAATGAACCGGGCAGGCTGGGTCCCGAGCTGGAGGAAAGGTCGTTCTCGGAGCCCAGGGTGGGAAGATCGGGCATTTCGTTGGTGGCCTGGGGCTTTGGTCTACCCTTCCGGGGTCTGTGTTTTCGAGTGGTGGAGACCCTGCTTTTGGTCCTGGCGGCCGATCTCGATGGCGGCTTTGTGGGCCCGGGGCGCTCAGGACGTTTCCTGGTCGTAACCTTTTTCTTCTTCCTGACCGAACTCTTGGCAGGAGCCCTGCTCTTGGTTTCCGGGGCCTTTGGTTTATCCACCAAGCCGGAGGTGGGCAGCGGTGACGCCTTGGGCGGGCCCTCTGTCGCCGGGTCGGCAGACGAGTCCTTTGAGCGGTTGAAGTCGCTGACTAGGGTCTGCATGAGTTGGTCGGGGGTCAGGCCCTGTTTCCGGCATTCAAGAACGAAAGCCTCCCATTCGGGTTGAAACTCGGACTCAAAGACCCATCGGTACTTGGTTTGGGACTTCTTAGCCACTGATAATCAAAAAGGAGTCACCCGATTTAAATCTTGCACATGAGAATGGTCATTCCCAGAATCTGCAAAAATAGAGTAGTTCCACCTCTTTGATCACATTATCCCAGCCATATTGGTCGATAACCCGGCGTCTGGCAACCTCTCCCATCGATTTTCGCTTATTTGGGTCAGCCAGTAACCGTCCCAGAGCTCGGGCCAGACCTTCCACATCCGCATAGTCGACGATGAGACCTGTCTCCCCCTCGACGATGACCTCGGGTACTCCCCCGACCCGGGTCCCGACACAGGGCAGCCCCATTATCCCGGCTTCCAGCAGCACGATCCCGAAGGCCTCGTACTCCGAGGGCAGGACGAAGATATCAGCGGCTCCGAAGGCCGAGCGGTACAGCGAGTCGTCCAGATGACCGGTGAAGAGCACCCTGTCGTCCACTTCCAACCTTCGCGCCAGCTCTTCCAGCTCCCGCCCCTCACCGGTATCGGCGCCTACCAGGGCCAATCTCAGGTCCGGATGGTCGGCCAGCAGGGCGGGCATCGCTTCCAGAAGATAGGTCAACCCTTTGTTGGAGGCCAACCGCCCGGTATAGAGCAACAGAGGCCCTCGCTTGCTGTCATCGCCCCACAACCCGGGACCGAAGGCAGATATGAATGGCTCCCCTGATGGAGCAGGTTGCCATTGGTCGATATGGATGCCGTTGGGTATGACCGTGGACCGGGAACGGTCGAAACCAACCCATTCTCGCATGAGCTCCAATTCGTGGGCCGAGACACCGATGATGGCGTCCGCCACCCCGGCGGTCCAGCGACCCGGGAGTGGATCGAAGAGCCGTTCGCGTATGGCCCGCCTCTGTTCGCCGCCCCACATGGACCAGGGCGGGTGGAAATGGGGTGTGAAGATCAGGATGGTCTTCCTTCTCCCGGAATGGTAGCGGCAGTCCCGCAGCCTTCTTTTCAAGGCGCCGGCCAGGGTCTGGAAGTAACCATAGGAATGGACATGGACCACATCGATGTCATCCTTCAAGAGCGCCCATACCATTCCCGGCATCATCGGATAGTGGAGCTCGCCGGCCATGGTGAAGGCCCTGAACCGTTTCACCCGCACCGGTCCGTCCCATTCTTCTTTAAATCCTGCTCGTCGGTGTTCGGAATCGGGGTCCCGTGTTATTCGCGACCTGGGTCTACACATTTCCCGGGGCAATCTTCGCAATGGGACCTCGGTGTACAGGTCAGAGGTGTAGACCGTCACCTGATGGCCCCTGGAGGCCATGCCCCGGGCCAGCGCCCGCACATGGGTCTCGGCTCCACCCGGCGCCGGATGGTAGCGAATGCAAGGGTAGGCGATATTGACTGAATCCGGGTTCTTCTTGGTCATGGGCAATGCCTGTTGGCCTTCCAGCCAATGAGGAGGGGCTACAAATATCATCGGCCCGATATGCTGACCGGACATGCTGACCGGTACACGGACATGCTGACTGGTACACGGACATGCTGACCGGAACAACCGTGTTCCACCATGGCATCTCCCCATCTGAATGTGGTTCTGAATGTGGTGCATTTCCACTTTTCCATACCCTTCAAGATCAACCCGGAAAAAGTAAATACTAACACCCGGAACACTGACCTTTCATGGCTTTCCCGACGACAGGATATGCTATGCAAAATTGCGTTATAGTGTTCGGTGGTTTTGGCGGCCCCGTGATTTCACCATACGGTGTTTTCATTGGAAAAGCAGGGTTTGACAGCCCACAAATTGATTAATAATGTATATTTTCGATTATTTTTCGTGATATTCCCTCCAAATTATGGTCAGCTACGGGTACCAAAACGCAAACCTTATATTCACAATCGCCAATATCCACTTACTGATTGGGTGAGTTCGTTTGGTTAAAATCCTGCATTTCGATTCCGACCGGGAGCTGAGCTTCGATTTCAACCGGGGGCTATGGTTCGATCCCGACGATGGCCTCTGGTTCAATCACAACCGTATCCTTCCTTTCGATCCTGGCCGGGCTCTGCCTTTTGGAATAAACGGTGTCATGTTCCGGGCTCTGGTCTGTTCCGCCTGCGGTAAAGAGAACTATCATATCGCCAAGACCTGTGCCAAATGCGGCTGGCACCTGAACCAGGCCGAGGTTCAAAAGGAGCATATTCCAAAGAATCTCGAAGAAGCGGCGCCCATGAAGAGGTCGCCGGTACGTAAAACGAACCAACAACCCGCCATGGTCAAACCGGTCCAGGCCAGACCGGTCCAGGCCGAGCTGGCGGACAGGCCGGCCTTCCAGCCGGTGAAGAAGCCACAGGCGAGAGCCGCGCCAAGGGTCAGGCCGGTCCAGCCTCCAAGGCCGAGACCCCAGGCCGGAATCCATGCTCGAACACAGGCCAGGCCGGTCCAGTCTCCCAGACCGAGACCCCGGGCCAGACCTCAGGCCAAACCACAAGGCGACACCACCCATTGCTCGTCTTGCGGTGTCCGGGTCAGCCGGCGACACCCCTACTGCTGGAACTGCAGCCATCCCATCGGTGGCGGTTCCCACGCACATTCCAACCCTTCAAGGTGATCAAAGAAATGAGGACTTAGTATGGACCCGATAACCGTATACACTTTCATCGCCATCATCAGCGCCTTGCTACTGTTCGTCACGCTGATCTTCGGTGATTTCATCGACGTGGACATGGACATTGATATCGACGTGGATGCCGATGTGGATGTCGGCTTCGGAGATTTTGGTGGTGCGGGCATCTCTCCCCTCAGTTTACCGGTGTTGCTTATATTCAGCACCAGTTTTGGTTCGTTCGGTGGCATCTTCGAGGGACTCCACATCAACTCTGTGCTCGTCCCCTTTATCGCTGGCATGTGCAGCTTTGGCTTGACCGGGGGGGCCTACCTGGTCCTTTTAAAGGTCTTTATCTCAACCCAGGCCAATACCACGGTGAAAAAGGGTGATCTTCTGGGCAAGACCGCCCAGGTAACGGTCCCGATAAACCCCGGCAAACCCGGTCAGGTGATGGTCGTCACCACCGCCCGGGGTCGTACTCTGAGAGATGCTCTGGCAAGTGAGAAGATTTCCTCTCACACAGAGGTCAAGATAATCGGCTTTAGCGGAAACGCAGTCCGTGTTGAGCGAGTAAATGAATGAACAAATTGCAAAATAAAAAAAGAAAACAAAAATAAGGTGAATAAAATGGAACCATGGATGTTTGCTGGACTGATATTTCTGGTCTTGTTAGGAGCTGGCGCCGCCTATGCCTCGCGCTACAAGAAGGTCCCTCCAGACCGGGCGATGGTAGTGTATGGTCGTACCCTGGACAAGGTATCGGGGAAGGGTTACACGGTGATCTCGGGAGGCGGGAAGGTTATCATTCCCGTCTTTGAGAGCTACGAGTACCTGCCCCTGGACGTCCGGACCCTAGACATCGTCGTCAATGACATCGTCACAGATGTAGTAAAAAGCGGTGCCAAGGTCAATATCCAGGGCGTGGTCCAGGTCAAGATCGGTAGTGATATTTCAATTCTAAATACCGCCGCCGAGCACCTGCTGCACAAGACCAACGCCGAGATAAACGAGATCGCGCTGAAGACCATGGAAGGTCATGTACGCGGCATCTGCGCCACCCTGACCATCGAGGAGATAAACTCCGAGCGGGAAAAGGTGGCCGAGAAGATCCACCGCCAGGCCAATGGGGACCTGGAGAACATGGGCCTCGTGATCCGCTCGTTCGTGGTCAAGGAGATCGAGGACGAGCACGGCTACCTTGACGCCCTGGGTGTCAAGAAGACCGAGGAGGTCAAGCGGGACGCCAGGATCGGTAAGGCCCACGCCAACCGGGAGGCCACCATCCAGGAGGCCGAGGCGGCCCAGGAGGCCGAGCAGGCCAATGCCGAGGCCGAGGCCAAGGTGGCCATGTTCCACCGGGACCGTGACATGACCCGTCAGAAGGCCGAGTCCGAGGTGGAGATCGAACGGGCCAACCGGGAGATATCCTTCGAGCTGCAGGATGCCAAACGGCGCCAGGAACTTATCGTGGAGCAACGCAATGTTGACATACGCGACAAGGAGAAGCGCATCGAACTGCAGAAGCTGGAGGTCGAGCGCCGCGAACAGGAGCAGAAGGCTGACCAGGTGGTCCCGGCCTCGGCCCATGCCGACGCCATCGCCGCCGAGGCCGACGGTGACAAGCGCCGCGCCATCATCACCGCCGAAGGTGAGAGGCAACGTTCCATCCTGACCGCCGAGGGCGAGAAGGAGCGAGCGGTCCTGCTGGCCGAGGGTGAAAGGGAACGTCTGACCCGCACGGCCGATGGTGAGGCTGCCCAGATCAGGCAGACCGGTACCGCCGAAGCCGATATCATCAAGCTCAAGGGTTTCGCAGAGGCGGAAGCCATTCAGGCCACGGGACTGGCCGAGGCCGAGGCCATGACCAAGAAGGCCGACGCCTGGAAACAGTATGGCAGCGCCGCTGTGACCGAGATGATCGTGAACAAGCTACCCAACATCGTGGGCGAGGCCGCCCGCTCCCTGGAATCCACCGAGAAGCTCATCATCATGGGCGAGCGCGGACCCTCGGAGCTCGTGGGCAGCGTGGTTGACGTGGCGGCCCAGGCCCCGGCCCTGGTCAAGGCCCTATCGGGCATGGACCTGGCCGAACTGGCCGGCAAGGTAACCGATACCGTCGGAAGAAAGAAATAGGGTCACGTCGTTGTTGTACCGACGATGTCTATATAAAGGCCGGGTGACCTGAAAGGTCACCCGTCCACCTCTGTTCTCCCCGGTTCATCCCGGGTGTTCAGCTATGGCTGCTTCCAGGACCCGCTCCACCTGCCG
>CAYSUX010000055.1:9791-13794 GCA_964434315.1 uncultured archaeon | reverse complement strand
CCCACCAACAGCCCATATTGATATGATTACTGAAAGCCCAATAAACGACACACAGACTGCGACTTTCAAAGGTCACGGTACAGATATAGATGGAGTTGGATCAATCATCGACTATGAATGGTACTCGTCTTGGGAAGGCTTGCTTGGTTTTTCTGCAAATCTAAATATAACAGGGCTACGTGAGGGAAATCATACGATTTATTTTCGCGTTCAAGACAATGATGGTGACTGGAGTGAGAACGTTACAGCAAACCTCACAGTATTACTCAATCCACCCCCTGTTATTGAAACAACAGGATATGGCTGGTTGAATGCTTCATCTTTGCAGGTGCTACGCGGCCACAACCTGACTTTCTTTACCAACGCGTCAGATGATACGGATGATGAAAGCGAGCTATTGGTTGAGTTTGGATATGGTCTCAGCCCCTCCAATCCTCCTGCATGGTCGTACAAGGCTAACGCTGAGGTTTACGCGGTTGATATGTCATCCGATGGACGATATCTGGCTGTCGGAGCCTGGGATAACTATTTTTCTCTTTTTGAGACAAATCGAAGTCAACCACTTTGGAAATCATGGATTGGTAATGTCATCTACGACGTGGCGATATCATCAAATGGTCAATATATCGTTGTTGGAACCTACAACGATTGGATATATCTATTCAGCAAGGATTCCAATGAACCGGTTTGGAAGTATCAGGCTGATAACTCTATCCAAACGGTGGTAATCTCTGCCGATGGGCGGTACCTCGCTGCCGGATCATCGGATAGAAAAGTTTACTTCTTCAGGACTATCCGGGATACACCATTGTGGACCTATTCCGCTCAAGAGACGGTAATGAGCCTAGCTATCTCCGCTAAAGGACACTACTTGGTAGCTGGCTCTCAAGATGATAGGGTCTACTTCTTTAACCGTGATAATAAGAAACCACTCTGGGAGTATAACACAGACGGTAATGTTGAAAATGTAGCGCTCTCCGCCGATGGGAGACACATCGCCGCTGGGACGAGTGAGGGGACTATATACCTTCTTGATCGAAACGACAATGGAACTATTCTCTGGCAATACAACACCAATGACGATATCGCCAGTTTTTCCTTCTCGGCCGGTGGAGAATTCCTGGCTACAGGTTCACATGATCATAACGTCTACTTCTTTCACAGCGGGAACAGTACACCCCTGTGGAACTTTACCGCCCAGGGGAAGGTTCATTCGGTCTCTCTATCGGAAGACGGCCAATATCTCGGGGTCGGCACCGGGCGTGGTGAAGTGTATTATATCAATACCACTTTTGGGGTCCCTATTTGGTGTTACGAATCAGAAGGTCAGGTTTTTTCGGTTTCCATGTCGGCTAATGGCGATAACATGGCAGCGGGCACCTTGGGCAACTTCACCCATGTTTTCGGACCGAATTCCAGGTACATCTCAAATACTCGCTATGCCAAGGACCACTGGCGGGCTACCTTCTCTCCCGATTATAATATTCCAATAGGTAATCTCACCCTACGAGTTCGTTACACAGACAGCGACGGTGCCAGGACTCAGTGGCTCACAGCAAACTTCACCATCGAGATCCTCAACAATATTCCACTGGCCAGTATCGATAACATTACTCCCCCATACCTGGCTCTCATCAACCAGACCGTTTATTTCAACGGCTCGGGCTTCGACCTGGAAGGTCCCATTGTCGGCTATCGCTGGTATTCCGACCTAGACGGACTGATTAGTGCCAACGCCTCGTTCAACACTACGAATCTTTCGGCTGGCAACCATACGTTTTATTTTTGTGTCATGGACCAGGACGGTGATTGGTCGCCAGAGGTCAATTTCTCTTTACGAGTCGATATCCCTCCTTCAGCATTCATCAATAACATACGACCGAGCCCTACTACCACTAGTGATGAAGTCACTCTCAGTGGCTTTGGTCTCGATTCCGACGGAACCATTACTGGGTATAGTTGGCGCTCTGATATCGATGGCTTGCTTTGTGAAGGTCCGTCGGTAGGAACACAGACTCTATCCAACCTCTCCGCTGGTGACCATACCCTCTACTTCATGGTCATGGACAACGATGGCATATGGTCGGGTGAAGATAACGCCAGCCTTCATGTCAACGCCCGTCCGGTAGCCGTGATCAATCAAACGATAACACAGATTATGGTACAGATTGATGAGGACTTCGAGCTGTCCAGTGACGCTTTCGACCCCGACGGGGAGATAGTGCGCTACCGCTGGATGCTTGAGGGCGTTGGCTACGTGGCTAATGGATCTTTAAAGTACAAGCACACGATGAGCCTTGAAGAACCTGGGATATACAACTTTTATTTTGATGTCAGGGACGACGAAGGGGCATGGTCCTATCCTGTGAACTGGACCATTCGGGTCAACCGGCCTCCTATGGCATTCATTGATGAGATCTTGCCAGGAATGGTAACAAAACAGGCCAACGAATCCTTCAGCATTAGGGCCCATGCCACCGATTCCGATGGTGATGTTGTTTATTTTAGATGGGATTTTTCAAGGATAACAACCGGAAAAACTCACCTTTTCGAGGCTTCAACAGGCGTATTGAGTATAATACCTACCGAGAACCTGCCCGTTAGCAATCTCACTGTATCTCTCATTGTTCTGGATAATGACGGGGCCTGGTCAACTCCTGCCTTTTCATGGCTCTATGTAAACAAACCCCCAACCGCCAAAATCCTGGGTGTTGATACCCAAGAGAAACCCGGCCACATGGAGGTGACCCTCAAGGGCAAAGGCAACGACAACGACGGCCAGATCGTGGCTTTCCAGTGGTATTCAGACCATGATGGGTATTTCGCACCAACCACGAAAACCACCTTCGAATTGAAGAATCTCTCTGTCGGCGTTCACAACTTCTCACTACGTGTCCAGGACGACTTTGGGGCATGGTCGGATTGGGTCGAGTACGGGACCCCGGTAACAGTCACCGTCGGCCTTGACCCAGCCTATGTGTACGTAGGTGATCTGGCCATACCCAAGTGGCCACTCTATATCCTGCTGGTTTTGCTCGTTGTCGGTGTCGGATATATAGGCTCTCGCCATGTCAACATCAATATTGTCAAGAAGGAGGTGGTCGAGCCTCGTAATCGCCTGCTTGAATTACGACAACAGGCCGAGGCCGCGGAACTACCCTTTCCAATGGAGCGACTGGAGAAGGTTCTCGACAGGCTCGACTTCTGGCATTACCGGGAAGTCAAGTTCGAGACTTTAAGAATTCAGCTTCAAATGGAAAAATTGTTGGATAGTTTCGCGGCTACACGCAGCCTGCTCACCGAGGTCAGCGAGCTGACTGACAAAGCAAAAGAAGCAAACCTGGATGTGGACCGGAAGCGACTGGAAAAGGCGGAGAAGCTGTTCGAAGAGCGTAAAATGGAAGATGCGAAATGGGTGGCGTTGAGCTTGCAGACCGAGTTGAAAGAAGCCCTGGGCTTGGAAGATGAAGAGGATGAGGCAGAAGAGCCCGAGCCTGACCCCACAACAACATTTCAACTTGAGGACATTGGAGCGCTTCGTTGCGGACGCTGTGGTGCTCAGAATCCACCATCGGGTAAGTTGATACCGACAATGTTCAAGTGCAAGGAATGTGGGACCGAGGGTGAGGTGAGTGTGTGAGCGCTGCTCCCGACAGCAGCCATTCGGTAACACCCTCCTCGCTGCACATGGCTGCGGGTCGGCCGTCAAGCTTGCCCCATGCCCATAACCGAGGAGGCCCGCCCGCCGTTATACCGAAGCCGGGCCCGTTGTGTCGCCATCGCCTGGGCCGCTACGCCTGCGGTAGTCGCCGCCCGCCGCCGCCCGCTGCACGCGGGACCGCCTCCGCTGTGGTAGCCGATGGTGCTCACGCGCAACTGTCGTCTTAGTTGCGGGCAGGTATGATAACCGGTGGATATTGGCCGATTAGATTTTTCGCACATGATATTCAGAGGAGTTGCTTGATAAGCTTCTTTGATGTGTATCAGCTAGGGTCCTATCCTG
>CAYSUX010000055.1:0-9781 GCA_964434315.1 uncultured archaeon | reverse complement strand
GCGTACGGCTCCGTATTTGGGGTTTTCAAACCAGGCTAGGATCCATTTTTCTCAATAATTCCACACCGGTCCAAATAGCCCCGGGGGTATTTCGAACCAGAGCGTATCACCGGAACCGGACTGTGATACCAGCCCACCGATACCCGGGACATGAAGGAAAAGGACATGGTTGAAGGGGAGAACCTCGATATCCGCTTTTCAGCTCAATGATGTCTGATATTCGTTTCGAGCTCTGAGTCCTGAGCCCCGAGCCCTCAATCCTTTTATGCTATCACCTCTCCCAGAATCCACTCATACCGGAGTATCCATCATGTCCTTGCGTTCAATATCAATCTTCGACGTGACCCTTCGTGAAGGTGCCCAGGCGGCCTCGGTCGTGCTGGGTCCCGCCGAGCGGCTCCGCCTGGCCCTGCAACTGGAGGAGCTGGGTGTCGATATCATCGAGGCGGGCTTTCCCATGGCCTCCATGGCCGAGTACGAGGGGACCTGGGAGGTGGCCCAGAACCTCACCCAATGTACCGTGTCGGCCAAGGCCCGGGCCCTGGAAAAGGACCTTGACGTGGCCTGGAGAGCCATCGAGGATGCAAAACGACCCAGGCTTCATACCTTCATCTGCGTCTCCGAGCTCCATATGGAGTATGTTATCAACAAGACCCCCTCCCAGGTAATGGACCTGACCAAATCGGCTCTGGAGTATGCCACCGACAGGGTGATGAACGTCGAGTTCTCTGCCGAGGACGCCTTCCGCGCCGACCGGGATTTCCTTTATAAACTGCTCGACCTGGCGCTTGATCTCGGTGCGGTCACGATCAACCTGTCCGATCCGGCAGGGGTGGCCACGCCTGGCGAGGTTACCGAACTGGTCAAAGATGTGAGGGAGAATGTCAACGGTCTGGCTGATGTCACCCTCTCGGTCCATTGCCATGATGACCTGGGGCTGGCCCTGGCCAACAGTCTGGCAGCCATAACCGCCGGGGCCGATGAGATCCAGTGCGCTGTCAACGGTCTGGGAGATCGAGCGGGCGCGGTTCCCCTCGAGGAGCTGGTCATGGCCCTGGCGGTCAGACCCGATGTTTACCATTGCCTGACCAGGGTAAAGCCCCATCTGCTCAATCGCGCTTCCAGGCTCACAGCCAAATTGATGGGCATCGATGTCGCCCCCAACAAGGCCATCGTGGGCTCCAGGGCCTTTGTCCACATCGCCGGTATCCACCAGCGGGGTGTCATCGCCAATCCCCTTACCTACCAGATCATCGATCCCCTGGTCGTGGGCGCTCGCAAGCAGGGCGTCGTACTATCCGAGCATTCGGGGCATCATGCCCTGGAGACGGAGATAGCCCAGCTGGGCTTTCAACTCGATAGTGACCAACTGGACCGGGTCCAGGCCCTGGTAAAGGAACTGGCACGGCACAAGCGGACGGTCGAGCCCCAGGATGTGGAGGCGATCGTCGAGTCGATGATCCTCATCCCCCCCGAGACCTGGCGACTCGAGGAATTGAATATCGCCGGTGGTTCCCGCACCACGCCCACCGTCCATGTCAAACTCTGCAAAGGTGATGATTGCTTTGAGGCCGAAGCCTCGGGTGACGGTCCTGTCGACGCCGCCTCCAAGGCTATAGAGAAGATAGCCGATAGCGGGGGTTATATCGCCGACTACAACGCCGAATCGGTGACCCGGGGAGGCCAGGCCCTGGTCGAGGTGAGTATCAGACTGGAGGTCAATGGCCAGGCCTATATCGGCCATGCCGTTTCCACCGACATCATCGAGGCCTCGGCCAAGGCCTACCTCAACGCCATCAACAAGGTCCTGGCGGATCTGGGCCGACCTTCCAGGAATATCTGTCAGTCCCCCGAGGATGTAAGTCTCACCGAGCCTGTCGGTGGCCAGGTACCGCACCCCGAGCCGGTTGGCGGCCACAGCCCCCTGGCGGAGGATTAGATGGCTGACCTTTCGGCCCTGCTGGCCCCCGGGTCGGTTGCCGTGGTGGGAGCCTCCCGCTCACCATTGAAGATAGGTAATACGATATTCAAGAACCTCCAACAGACCACCTCCATCTCGGTCTACCCCATCAATCCCAGGGCCGACACCATCATGGGTCAGGAATGCTATCCCGATCTGGGCTCCCTTCCCGAGGTGGTGGACCTGGCCATCCTCGCCACACCGGCTCGCTATGCCCTTGGACCGGCCCGTGAGGCCGTAGAACTGGGTGTCGGCGCGCTCATCGTCGTGGCCGGGGGTTTCGACGAGGCCGGGATCGAGGGGACCCGACGACAGAGGGAACTGGAGAGCATCCTGAAAGGCTCCGGGACCCGGGCCCTGGGGCCCAACACCCTGGGAATCCTGGTGCCCCACCTGGGCCTGGACACGATGTTCACCGACCCTGTCCGTTCACCCCGTCCCGAGGCCGGTGAGATAGCCTTCATATCCCAGTCCGGAGCCGTGGGTGAGTCCTTCATGAACTATGCCGCCGATAACCAGATCGGATTACGGGCCTTTGCCGGACTGGGCAACAAGGCGGACCTCAACGAGGTGGACCTGCTGGAGCACTTCGCCAATGATGAAGGCACCCACACCCTGCTACTCTATCTGGAGGATTTCGAGGACGGCCGACGCTTCATGAGCTGCTGCAAAAAGGCTTCATCCCATATGCCGGTGGTGGTCCTCAAGGGAGGGCGAACCGATCGCGGAGCCCGGGCCGCAGCCTCTCACACCGGTGCTCTGGCTTCCTCGGGCAAGCTTACCGAAGGAGCCCTGCGGCAGTCCCGTGCCGTGGTGGTCTATGACGAGCAACAGATGATGGATCACGCCTTCGCGTTGACCTATGCCAAGCCCATGTATGGCAACCGGGTGGGGATACTGACCTCGGCCGGAGGGTATGGTGTCATCACAACCGATCTGGTGTCCTCGGATCCCCGTTTGGAAATGGCCGACATCTCCGACGTGACGGTAAGGACCATCAAGGAACTGCTGCCATTCGCCGGGGCCGCCAACCCTATCGACCTGACCGGTTCGGCCACCGATTCCATGTATGAAGTGGCCATCGAGCTACTGATGAAGGATGAGGGTGTGGACGGCATCCTAGCCTTCGTGCAATTCCAGATGCCCCTGGTCACCGACCGGCTCTTTAATATCACAGTGGACCATTTCCGGGCGGGAACCAAGCCCATGGTGATCTGTTCGATCGGGGGCGGCACGACCGTCCAATACCTGAATCGCCTGCGCCAGGCCAAGATCCCGGCCTATCCGGCCATCCACCGCTCAGTTGGGGCGTTGGCGGCCCTGGCCCAACGAGGAGAGCACCTGAAGGAGGTTTCGACATGACAGGGGAACACGGACACGATATCGCCGCCCTCGAGAAGCGGTTAGAGGAGCATCAACCATTGGCCGAGCATGAGGTCAAGACCCTGCTGCGAGCCCACAAGATCCCGGTGCCCAATGGCCGGATCGCCCATGACCGGAAGGAGGCCAGGGCCGCGGCCAAAGCCCTGAAGCCCCCCTTTGCCCTGAAGGTCACCGGTCCCGAGATAACCCACAAGACCGAGTTGAAGGGCGTGGTACTCAACCTGGAGACCGCCGCGAAGTTGATGGAAGCCTATGATGAGATGGCTCCCCGGTTTCCCGACAATCCTCTACTTGTCGAGGAGATGGCACCCTCGGGTCTGGAGATAATCCTGGGACTCATTCACGACCCCCAGTTCGGCCCCTCGCTGATGGTGGGACTGGGCGGTATCTTCGCCGAGGTGCTCGAGGATGTGGCCTTCCGGGTGGTTCCGGTGGACCGGCAGGATTGCTCCGATATGCTCGACGAGCTGAAAGGCGGCAAGGTCCTTTCCCCCGAGGGCTTCAGGGGCAAGATCTACGACCGCAACGCCCTGCTCTACCTGATGTGCAATATTGGCGGTGACTGGGCCGCCAAGTATGGTCATTACCTCCAGTCGATGGACCTCAATCCGGTCTTTGTTTACCAAGATGGCCAGGGACTGGTGGTTGTGGATGCCAAGATGGTTCCCCAACCTGACTTCCAGGATGCCCGGGATGGCGCGGATGGGGAGAAAAAAGAGAACAAAAAGAAAAAATAGGATGACTCCAGTGAATAGTGGATAGCGGGTGTCGGGTGTCGGGTATCGGACCAGGGTCGATGACGTTGCCGGAACTATGATTTCTCTCGCCAAAACAATGACATACTGATGATGACAGGTTCTATTTTACCCATGGTTCGAACCTTAACTGGCCCCGGATGAGACGCCGGATCGGCGCAGGTCGCGCTGTTCCCGGACCACCGGTATCCCACAGCCCGTCATGTGGCACTGGCTCGGCTTCTCGATCACCGGCTGGACCGTACCCTGGATTCCCCTAACTGGGAGCAACAGGGGGTGTGGCCGATGTCATACCGACCCGAGGAGGTATGGGGAGTGGTCCAAGAGATCGATGACCCGGATATCGAGAACCTCGATCGTCGTGTGGTTCTCCATACCCCACCCATACCGCATAATGCATACCGCTACAGATTAAACCCCCTTTACGATGTGGTGCCATGGACCCCGACCGTGATACGCGACTCGTTCCCGTGGCGTTCACGTTGATCGGGATACTCGTGGCCCTCTATGGCCTGTTGCTCATGGATGTGAACTACCTTGTTATCGCCATCGGCGGTGTTATCGTATTCTATGCCTGGTTCTACTTCTTTCCCTGTGAGAGCAAGCGGGCTTATATGCTGAACATCCAGGCCATCAAGGAGGAGTTGAACCACTACCCGACCCCCATCGTGGAGTTCCAGAGGGTCCTGTCCGAGGAATACAACCGGCGAATCGAAAATTGGCGAAAGCTGCAACCCGATCTTAAGATGTATTCCGGGCCGCTCAGCAAGTTGATCCTGAGACCCAATCCTCCCGGATGCGGATACAGCCCTCTGGAGATCTGGTATCGTATCGATAGCGAACGGTACAAACGATTCGAGAAGATCCCGTACCGGGGTCTTCTGGACGGGGAACCTCCCATCTTCTGGGTCGTCGAGATACAGTCCGAGGACTTTCACCGTGATTTCATCCAAACAGTCTCCTTTGCTCTCAAATACGGCCATCTGGATAACCGGGACTGTATCTACATCACCCGATTCCACAAGACGGTTGGCAGCCTGGAATGGATGATCGACCCCCTGAGCGAGCGATTCTATGTCAGTGACCCAAGATTGAGGGAATGGTATCGTGTCATACCTCCTGAACAACCCCTCCGGAACTCTTCAGCACAGACCGGAAAACTCCCGAACGAGGAGTTGGATATCCCGGAAGGTATGGGCGACTGAACTATATTCTCGAAACTGATAATTATCGACGACCAATATATAAAACAAAGAACTCTTTAATTACCCCTGTTCATTGCGTTGACATCACAGGTGGCACGATGGCCGACCAACAACAACCGGATCCTGCGTCCAACGATGATCCAGGCGAATACACAGCCGATAACATCCAGGTTCTGGAGGGCCTCTCGGCAGTGCGAAAGCGCCCCGCCATGTACATTGGGTCCACCAATACGATAGGCCTTCACCATCTGGTCTACGAGGTGGTCGACAATGCCATCGACGAGGCCATGGCCGGTCATTGCTCGTTGGTCGAGGTGACTCTGAATCAGGATGGTTCCTGCTCGGTCATCGATGATGGCCGGGGTATCCCGGTGGACATCCATCCCAAGCATGGGCGTCCGGGTCTCGAGATCGTGATGACCGTGCTCCATGCCGGCGGAAAGTTCGACAAGGACAGCTACAAGGTCTCGGGCGGTCTCCATGGCGTGGGTGTGTCAGTGGTCAATGCCCTGTCCGAGTGGCTGAAGGCCGAGGTCTATCGTAAGGGTAAGACCTATCACCAGGAATACCGGCGCGGGATACCCAAGGCCGACATGGCCTCTACCGGTCCCACCAACGACCGCGGTACCAAGATAACCTTCAAACCCGACCCTGACATCTTCGAGACCATCGAGATGCAATATGTGGTCCTGCTGCCCCGCCTGCGGGAGCTGGCCTTCCTGAATCCGGGATTGCGTATCAAGCTCAAGGAGGAGGCGACCGACAACTCCCAGGAGTTCCATTACGAGGGTGGTCTGTGCGCCTATGTGGAGCATCTCAATCGGGCTCATACAACCTTACACCCCGACATCATCCATCTGTCAGGCGAGGCCGACAACATCCAGGTCGAGACGGCCATGCAATACACCGACGGCTACCGGGAGAACCTGCTCACCTTCGCCAACAACATCCACACCATCGAGGGCGGCACTCATCTCACCGGCTTTCGTTCGGCCCTCACCCGGGTCCTCAATGACTATGGAAGGTCCAAGAACATCATCAAGGAGAAGCAATCCAATCTCCAGGGTGAGGATGTCCGGGAAGGTCTCACCGCGATCATCGCCGTTCGGGTCCCTGAACCCCAGTTCGAGGGCCAGACCAAGGGCAAGCTGGGTAACTCGGTGGTGAGGGGCATCGTGGAGACCATAATCGCCGACCGGCTCTCCACCTATCTCGAGGAGCATCCCGGCGAGGGTTCCACGATAATCAGCAAGTGTTTGCAGGCCTCGGCCGCCAGGGAGGCCGCCAAGAAGGCCCGGGAACTGACCCGTCGCAAGGGCCTTCTGGAGGGTGGTGGTCTGCCTGGCAAGCTGGCCGATTGTCAGGAGCGGGATCCCGCTTTGTCCGAGCTGTTCATCGTCGAGGGAGACTCGGCGGGTGGTTCGGCCAAGCAAGGTCGTGACCGGCGAACCCAGGCTATCCTGCCCTTGCGGGGCAAGATCCTGAACGTCGAGAAGGCCCGGATGGATGCCATCCTGAACAACAAGGAGATCCGGGCCCTGATCACCGCTATCGGCGCAAGCATCGGCGAAGAGTTCGACCTGGAAAAGGTCCGTTATCACAAGATCGTCATCATGACCGATGCGGATGTGGACGGTGCCCATATCCGGACCCTGCTACTCACATTCTTCTACCGCTATATGCCCCACCTCGTCGATATGGGTTACATCTATATCGCCCAACCACCCCTTTTCAAGCTGGCCAAGGGCAAGCGGATCCATTATACCTATTCCGAGGAGGAGAAGGACCGGGTCATGCTAGAAGAGTTCGGACTGAAGGAATCGGACCCGATAAGGGGTGTATCCATCCAACGCTACAAGGGTCTGGGTGAGATGAATGCCGAGCAGCTCTGGGAAACAACGATGGATCCCGATCATCGAACTCTGTTGAAGGTCCATGTTCAGGATGCCCTGGAGGCTGATGAGCTATTCTCGATCCTAATGGGTGATGTCGTCGCACCCCGTCGCGAGTTCATCGAGAACCATGCCACCGAGGTGGCCAATCTGGATGTGTAGGCCCTTATCGCGTCATTTGATGTTGCCGCTGGACCGAAATGAAAAATGAGAGGAGGTGTCGGGGTCTATGTCTGGGCGCATGACGAAGACAGGCAATCTTCGCTAGTACTCCGTGTACCTCCTCGGCACTCCTGGTCACTCATTGATTATAAATACTTTGGTCTATCGTGTAGGGGGCTGGGGCTGCGGGACAGAATAAATTGTTCAGTCCTTGACGATAATAACATAGGCGCGCCAACCCCGGTATTTCTTTGGCGTATCGATCTTTGCTGAGGTTCCGAACGGCGTGACCCATTTCTCGTTTTTAATAACAATCTTCAGAGTGATAGTCGGTATCTCATCTGTCATGGATCGGCGATGAAATTTCACTTTTTACAGGTTCTGTAGATTGGAAGATCGGCAAATCTTATGGGGTCAATTCTCATCTGCCGGGATAACAACAGCCGTGAATCCAGTCTACTGTTGCCGGGATTGTAGTGATATGTTAAGTGACAATTTATGCTTTCATATCATGTAATTATGGATCAAATGTCGGGAATTTCAGCGAAAAGAATTTATATGGCTGGTCTATGATGAATCGAGGCCATGCTATGCCTAAACTAGTCGAACTGACCGAAGACGAATTCAAGAGCACATCGCAAAAAGCTCGGGCGGCCCCTAAAAGACTCACAAAGCGAGAGAAAGTCCGGCGCCGATACCAGCGTTTACTCAAGCCATTCATTGATGGTGGTTTTGTCGAGGTTACGATACAGAAAGGTGAGACCCGCCAGACGGTCAAGAACCGCCTGAAGCGTGCTGCCGAGGAACTTGATCTGACACTTGATTTCAAGCGTACACGTAACAAGATCCGCTTTGAAGTCAAGAAGTGAACCCGTTCAATAAGATCCATTGAATAGCTTTCTTGCCCGACCGGCCATCGATGGGAACTCCTGAGGCCGGTCGCTTTGGGCCATCAGCGTCAGGTATTACAAGCGCTGACCAGATGATAACATCGAACTGGGTGTAATAACTCGATTCATGATATCTGTTCATCATATGGTCCTGATCTGATAACAGACACCATACCCAAAACCTAAAGACTGTCAGGCTCTTTGGGTATTGAAAATGGCGACCATTGCACTTGCCGAACCATTTATTTAGTCATTATCAAGAGATATTTTAATGGTTCAGATCCGGTTCGGCAGATGAAATGGAAACCTGGGTATCCATGACCGATGGTTCGAACGAGATCGTAGCCCATGTCAAACGTATTCTGACCACAACGGATGTCTTCAAGGTCAAGGACAAAATAGCCCGGCTGGTCAAGCAGAGGTTCAAACCCCCGACGTTCATTTCCGATAATGCTCGCCTGCTTACTTCTTTGGAGCGGGCTGACCTCAAGACCGTCTATATCAGGAATCGACGATACAAGACCATTCGTGACGCCCTGGCCTTTGCTCTGGATGAGTACAAGGACCCCCGAGCCGTGTTGTTGGGCATACCTCCCCTGCGCTGGGGAAAACATGTGGAGACCTACAACCCTTATGGCGATATTGATGAGGATGGTTATCTGGAGATGGCTATATCCAGTCTACCACCCCGAAAGAACCTGATATTTCAACATATAAACGGGGCTGAAAAGGCCACTACCAGGAGAGAGGATCCGGTAGTTCTGGTCATCAGTCAGCATAGCAAGAACCAGGCCATTGGCACCCTTTTCACCCAGGGGATCAAATGCCAGAGCTTGCCCTGTATCGAGGATTACTCGCAGATCCAGGATGTCGATGTGCTTTTGCAGGCCTCTGACGGTATCGACAGGATACATGGGGATCAGGGCCGATGGGTCAGCGATAACGGGACCATTCTGATGGGCGACGATTTTTACCACAAGATCCAAAAGGGTTTTGAGTTCGATAATTACCCTCTCGTATTCTCCGAAGCTTGCCAATGTGGTAAATATTCCGGTCAATTGACCAGATGCTTCATCAAGGCCCTGGCGCTGTATATCGGCAATTCGATGTCCACCACCAACAATATAACACCCGAGTACTGGTTCAGGATGCTATGTGGCGATGGTTTCAAATACGGTCTCATCGACAAGCTGGACGAGGGGATCAGTATATTCGAGATGTACCGGGCGATACTCAATAAACTCATCGAATATGCTTCGGTTTCCAATCAAGAAGCCCTGTCGACGATCCTGTCCAACAAACAGAAGATACTGAATACGGCGGCGATCCAGATCCTGTCGTTCAACATGTACGGTATTGACAGACCGAATCCCATCAAGGTCGATAGCTCTCCTTACGATCTCGGGATCCTTGACGCCGATGAGGTGGAAAAAACGAAACCGAAGACCATGGATATCGGATACATCTCCCGCCTAGCGCGCTGAGGCAGGCCAAACTCGAGAACGAAGACGAACGAAAGGTTAATGTTGTTGGC
>CAYSUX010000054.1:12168-13856 GCA_964434315.1 uncultured archaeon | reverse complement strand
CCAGGAGCCCTCCTTCGTGTTCGACCTGCTGTTCATGTTGATAACCATCCTGGTGGCCATCTACTCCCTCTCTTCCAGGGCCATCCACGCCGCGGGAGGTCTGGTCCAGCCCCAGAACGTGCTCTTCTTTGGCATCGCTTTCGGTATCTCCTACAGTGGCGCCAACTTCTTTCTTATCAGCGATTTCGGGGGTGGTTTCGATCCACGCACGGTGGGATACCTGTCTCACCTTATCGCCGGTCTCTTCGGCGCCCTGGTGTTGTTACTGGTCAATGTGACCTTCCTCAAGACCGAAGGCCATCTGCGCCATGGCGGACTGCGCGGGTTGAGACAGGCCCTCAAGCAGGCCCCTGTTTCTGGAAAGGAGGATGGGGACTCGCCGACCCCGGAGCCCGAAGGAGCCGGGTTGGGATCAGACACCCGGGAACCCGTGACCCGGGAATCCGGATCCACGACCGAACCAGAGACCATTACCCGGGATGATGAACCAGAAGAGGTTTCCTAGAACAACGCGGTACAGGTTCGGACTCCCTCACCATCACCAGGTACAGGTTCGGACTCCCTCACCATCACCATATACAATATATCAGGAGGCTCGACTCCCGACGGACATTGTCGGGCTTATGAATGACAGACCCATGGCGGACCTATGGCGGACCAATTTCAGACCCATGACGGACCCATGACGTTCGTATATGGATCAGGTTGTTGCCGTTGCGTTGCCGTTGCCGGGTCGGTGGAAACCATGGAACGCAACCGGGAACCGGAAGCCCACTAAACCTTTATCAGCGAAGCCCCTTATTCCGGCTTTAAGAAGGCTATGGTGTGATTCATGGCTCTGCCACAGTTAAGACGTAAGCAGGTGAAGGTTCCCGCCGATGTACCTCCCGAAGGCCGGGAAACCTATATTGACAATTTTCTGGCTGCCACCAAGGGTACAGGCCGTTTGACGCTCCTTATGGGCGACCAGGTGACCGAGGGCCTCGAAAGGATCGACACCAGGACCGGAGAGGTCATCTTATCCCTTATGGAACCGACGCATCTGTTCCGGCTCGCCAATACCGCCATCGTTGGTATGCTGGCCCTTCCGTTCGGCACGGTGGCCCGGTACGGCCTCGATTACAAGAAGGTCAACTATCTTATCATGCTCAACGCAAGGTCCGGTCTCCCCGGCACCTCGGGCCAATTGAACAACCAGCTATGGTCGGTGGAGCAGGTGCTGGACCTGATTGATTTCTCGAAATTGAACCTCAGGGGCGTGGGGTACACCCTGACCCTCGGCACCGAGTACGAAGCCGACATGTTGCAGCAGGCGGCCCAGATTGCGGTCGAGGCCCACACCGCCGGTCTGTTGGTGGTCTTTGACATTCGCACCAATGACACAAAGATCGGCAAGGATATCCCTCTTCGAATGACCTGCGGGACCGGTGCCGATATGGGGGCCGACTTCATCGTCGTCCAACGGCCCGATATCGAAGGCGAACCGACCCTGGAGCGTCTCAGAGAGGGTGTGAAAGTAGCCGGCAGGACCGGTGTCATCTGTTTCGATCCTGACGGAGAGCCCCAGGTCCAACTGGACCATGTGCACGACCATCTGAATATCGTCGAGGCCGCGGGTTCGGCGGCCGGTCCCAAGGTCTATGACCGGCCGATGGACGAGGCGAGACGATTCTGCGACGCCATATCGG
>CAYSUX010000054.1:0-12153 GCA_964434315.1 uncultured archaeon | reverse complement strand
CCATCACCGTGGGTGGCCATGACCTCGAATATGCACTGAAGGTCAACGAAGGCACCAAGCAATTCAAACATTAATGGTATTGTACTTTTAGTTGAATACCCCTAAATGTTTATCTAAGGAGGGTTGATGAGGGCCCATCCATGCCAGGTCCCAATTCCAATCAGCGAGACTATTACGAGGTGCTGGGCATCGACTCCGATGCATCAGCCGACCAGATCAAGAAAAGCTATCGCAAGCTGGCCCGAAAGTACCATCCCGACCTGAACAAGGAGAATCCCGAAGCCGCTTCCGACAAGTTCAAGGAGGTCTCCGAGGCCTACGAGGTCCTGGTCGATGATGACAAACGGGCCAAGTACGACCGGTTCGGCCATGAAGGTGTCGATTTCGGCTCCGGAGGCTTTGGCTGGTCCAACTTCACCCATGCCTCGGATATATCCGATATCTTCGAGATGTTCAAAGGAGGCGGTGGAGGAGGAGGTTCGATGGGGGATATCTTCTCACAGCTCTTTGGTGGAGGTTTTTCCCGGAGGACCCAGCAACCCAATCGGGGCTCAGACCTGCGTTATGATATCGAGATATCCATGGAGGATGCCTTCGCGGGGATGAAGAAGCCGATATCCGTTTCCCGCCAGGAGACCTGCCCCAAGTGTAAGGGGAACGGTACTGCCGATGGCAAACGGCCGCCCATCTGTCCCCAGTGCAACGGTCAGGGCGAGGTGCGGCTGGTCCAGCAGCAGGGATTCATGCGTTTGGTCTCGAATCAACCCTGTCCCAAATGCAGGGGAGAGGGGGTCGAGGTCACCTCACCCTGTCGTGAATGCCGTGGTCGGGGTAGAGCGTCGAAGACCGCCCGACTTGAGATAACGATCCCTGCCGGGGTGGACAATGGCTCCCGTCTGCGACTGCGCAACGAGGGTGATTCCGGAGCCCGGAACGGATCTTCGGGCGACCTCTACGTGCTCATCCATATCACCGACCATCCTCATTTCGAGCGTCATGAGGAGGAGATCCTCTACGAACTGGAGATCAGCTTTCCACAGGCTGCGCTTGGCGCCGAGATCCCCATCCCGACCCTCTCGGGGGAGGTCAAGTTACACATACCCAAGGGCATCCAATCAGGTACCATTCTGCGTATGCGGGGCAAGGGCATGCCGGTGCTGGGCCGACCCAAGAGCTTTGGCGACCAGCATGTGAAGATCACGGTGGTGACCCCGACCCGCCTGAACAACGAACAGAAGGAGATGATGGAGAAGCTGGCCCGGACCCTGGGTGAACCAACACCCAAGAAGAGTGGCAAGGCCCGCAAGAACCGCAAATCCTTCTGGGGTGGTTGAAGATTGAACCAAATGACTTATACTCCATCGCCCTGGTATGGTTCACATCCCAGGTGAGCATGTGTCAGACCCGATCACCCTTACCGTTATCATCCCCACCCTCAACGAGGGTGAGTCCATAGGCCCGACGATCGACCAGATCCCAAGGGATCATCCCGACTTCAATATCGATGTGATGATCGTCGATGGCAATTCCTCCGATGACACGGTCGCCATAGCCGAATCCAAAGGCGTCCAGGCCATCCATGAACCCCGCAAGGGGTATGGCCGGGCCTACAGGACCGGCTTTGCCAAAGCCACAGGTGAGCTTATCGCCACCCTGGACGGCGATATGACCTACCCGGCAGAGAAGATACCCGAGCTGGCCCAGTATCTACTGGATAGTGACCTTGATTTCATCACCTGCAATCGATTGTCCAAGATGGAGAAAGGGGCCATGAGCGCCTCCCATCGTTTCGGCAACTGGGCATTGACCTGGTGGGCCAACCGGTTACACCACCTGAAGCTCAGGGATAGCCAGAGCGGGATGTGGATATTTCGTCGGGCGGCCCTGGAGCATATCAAGCTGACGGCCGACGGTATGCCGCTCTCCGAGGAGATAAAGATCGAAGCCTTTCGCCGTGAGGCCGTAAAGACCGAGGAAGTGGATGTCGAGTACCGGCCCCGGATAGGAGAGGTGAAGCTCAACGCCTGGGGTGACGGAAAGATAAACTGGCTCTTTCTGTTCTCCAAGAGGGCGGATTTCAAGTAGGATTTCTATTAGAAATAGATAAGATACTGAAATACCAAGACGATCTCCGGACCGGGCGTAATGGGCAAACTTTATCAATTTCAAACCTCTCCAACATTGTTAGTCACTCCACTTCAGGAGCCGCCACAATGAATCCTAGGCCCACATTGGTAGCGATGATCGTGATACTGCTGGCGTTCGGTGGCCTGGCCCTCGTACCTTCAGCCTGCGCTGATAACGAGAAGCTCAGGGTCACCATGGTAATGGAGTTCACGACCCTACGTACCCTCAGCATCGATCTGACCGGAAGCTTCGGACCGGGTCTGGAAGGAGAGCGTGAGCTATCCTCGGTGAGCCAGATCACCAGTCAGAACCAGACCAATTACCGGATGGAGGCGCTGGTCAAGGTATTGTTCACAGATCCAATGACCCCCTCCGAGGTCCTTTCGGACAACGGGGTGGCCAATTCGCTCATCTTCGGCTTCAAAGGCACCCAGGGAGTCTCCTCGGTAACCGGTCTGACGCTATTCACCTATGACAATTATTTCATCCTCAACATCCAGAAGATCACCCTGAGTAACAATCTGACCCCGGTCAATATCAGGCCCCTGGTCTCACTCCACCAGTTTCCCGACTCGCTGAACCCCGACAACGATCTGATCGAGGCCATAATCGAGGTGAAGCTCCCCGAGGCGCTGGGCCTTACCACGACCAATCTCAACGGTCAATACTTTCGCTCCCTGCCCAATCCCAAAGGCGAGTTCCATTCCACATTCCGGAATACCCCGGCCCATATCGATCCCACTGACCTTGTGGGCGTGGGTTACCACTATGACATCAAGACCAACGAGATAGAGATCACCGAACTTCCCACCTATGAGCAACCCCGGACCCTGTTTGGTATCTACGTCGTCTGTCTGTTGCTGTCCATTCTACTGCTCAAGATCAAGGGTCGCAAATACACCGACAAGAAGGGCTACCCCCTTTCCATCAATATCCTGGTCTGGGCCATCATCGGACTGGTGTTCTTCATGGCCTTCCTGCCCTACAGTTCCAGGTTATTCACCTCCCTTTGTTTTGGTGGGTTCATGTTGTCCATCCTGAAGTTCCGGGCCGGCAAGATGCTGAAGAAACGGGGTGGGATCCGAAAAGGCCCCAAATTGGAGCTTGTGTCCAAGGGTGACACGACCCGCTACCGGAAACCGGGGTCCAAGTCTGGAAAACCAAAGCTGGAACCGGTCAATGATGGCAAGCCTGACGATACCGGTATGGATCCTGGTTCAGGGCTCCAGCTCGATTCCCTGTTGGGTGGTGGCGGATCCGAGGCCCCTGCCAGCCTGGAACCGTTGAGCAAGGACGACCTCGTGTCGGTACCGGAAAGCCAGGATTCCGGGGAGTTCAAACCTCCCGAGAAAGAGAGAAAATCACGTAAGAAAAAGGTCAAGAAGGTCAAGAAAGTGAAGGGCGCGCCCAAGGACCCTGCCAGGACAAAGGAGCCGGATGAACCGGACCCGGGAAAGGATGGACCTATAATGCCCGATAGCGGACCCGATAGCGGGCCCGAAGAGCCCGGGGCGCCCAGGGCCGAGGACCTGTTGGGCCGGGATGAAAAGCCGGATGATGAGCCGACTCCTGATGAGAACCTACCCGACCTGGCCGACCTCGCGCCTCCAGGCACCAGTATCGAGGCCGAAAAAACCGAGGAAGAACCAGATGAGCCCCTTCCGGAACTGACCCGCAAGCCCATCGCCAAAGGTGACAAATCGGCCTTGGCCTCCCGTTTGGCGGCTCTGGATGATCTCAAGAAGAAGCTTTGATTTGATAGAGGTTCACCTTCACCCCCCGATGGATCTGGGATCTCCCTGACGAACCCGTCTTGCCATCGATTGGCTCACTGGAATGTTCAATGTACTTATCTTATCTCTATCGACCACAGGTCAGATCAGATCAATCTTACCCGAAGCCAACTCCCGGGATCCAAGGGAGGATCAGGCCGCTGCCGCAGGGCCACGAATAACTGTGGTTACACCGGTTCTATCGTAGGGCCATTTCAGGCCGCCGATTTCCGGCGCCTGGCCAGGGCCAAGGTTCCAAGGGTCAGACCGGCGAAGGGTAGGGTCAAGCCCGGACTGTCATCGTCGTCTCCACCACCGCCACCTCCGGTGGAGACGATCTCGAACTCCAGGACCATGATATTGTCGTCCCTGGAGGCCTCGTTGAGAATATCTCTGGGGTCCACGGTGATGGTTATCTCGACCGTCCCGGTCTTGGGGTTCTCCCAGATCAGCTCGATCTCCTTTGTGGCCATGGCGTTCAGGCCCTCCACCTGGACAGTATCCTTGACGCTACCCTCGGAGAGCTGGACCTCGAAGGGTCCGGCATCCTTGCCACCCTCGTTCATCAGGGTGACGGTCACGATCAGGTCCTGACCTTCCTTCCATGTCTCGGGACTAACCTCAATATCATTGATGAGGATATTGATAACATCCTCAAGAGGAACCAGGGCCAGAAGATCGATGGTCATGTTGTCGGCCGCCATGGGGTCCATCGTGGATTGTCCGAAGATGGTAACGATGGCTTCGTCCCCGTTGTTCTCGTTGTGCAGCTCGACCTTGACCTCCAGGGTCTGGGTCTCCCTGGATTGAAGGGTGATGGTGCTCAAGGGGTTATCATTCTGGAGCAGGGTGACCAGCCAGTCGTGTTTGGTACAGGTGGCTGAAATATCGACCGTATCCTTGTCATTACCGGTGTTCTTGATCTTGACATTGAACCTGAACCCGTTGTTCTGGATATCGCTGTCCATGTACGGGATCTCGTAGAAGTTCTGGGTGTAGGTCAGTTCCACGCCATAGCTCTTCATCCTGGCTGTGACCTCCAGCTCGTCCCAGGCGTTGTCCTCGTCATTGGTGGAGTAGGCAAGAAGGACGATCTTGGCATAGCTACCTCCTGACACCGTCGAATCCGGGGTTATCTCCACCTCGCCCGACACGGTCTCGCCCTTATCCACCGCATAGGGGCCATCGTAGTCGATAAGCTCGGCGCTCCAGCCCTCTGGGATCCGGCTGTCATCGGATATCTCGAAAGCGATCTCGTCCAGTGAGTTACCCTCGTTGGCGGCCTCGAAGATGAAATTGGCCGACTCCCGTTTGGCGACCTGCTTAGTATCGCTCTCCTCGATATCATCCAGGGCGATGGAGACCTCATAGTAATCCACCTCCAGCTCGTGATCACTAAAGCCTTCCCAGGTGTTATCCCTGGTATCGGTGATGGTGAATATGAAGGAATATGTGCCTTCTTTCGCCCGATCGTTCTGGTAGTACCAGTAGGCCGATAGCTCGGCTATGTAATCCTTGCCTACGATACTGAGGTCACGAATGTCGCCTCCCTCCTCCACATCCTCCACCGTAAGGGTGGCGGATTCGAAATCCAGGTCATTGTACAGTTCATCGTCTGCCCCGAAGGCCGAGGTGATGTTGACCTTGATGAAGAGTTTGTCATCTCCCTCATCGACGCGCTGGTTGTCGAAGATGGTACGGTTGTCTTCTAAAAAGATCATCTGACCATTGAACTGGCTATGTGAGTCCCTGGCCTGGGAGTTCCACCAGATGTTTGCATCCTCACTACCCGGCTGAGCCATCCGATTGTATTCGATGCGCACCCAGACGTTCATGATGAATTTCGAGCCTGTCGAGATCTCCACTTCCGAGTCCAGGTTCCCGGTGGCCTCGATGATGGTATCTCCTTCGATCGTCTGGGGAAAGCCCGGTCCCACGGTGGCGCCGATATCGCCCAGTTCATGGATATTTCCCATCTGATCGCGAAAGGAGTAGTAGACCACGGCCTCGATCTCGTGTATCGCCGAGGTGTTGAAGTGGAGCTTGAAGGAGACATCCCTCTCCAGAATGAGCTTCTCACCCAGGATCAGGGTCCAGTTACCAACCTCTTCCAGGGCATTGGCCTGGTTGGTCTGCAGACTCTTGCTTTCCGAATCCAGACCCCTGGGTTCCGGAGAGAGGTCGGCTTCGCTGCCGATCATACGGCCATCCATCCACAGGGTGAAATCCGTGGGTTCGTTGTCTGCCAGGCTCCGGGAGGCGGTCAGGTTCAGACCGATGCAGAGAACAAGCAGCCCCAGAAGGGTCAACAGGAGCAGGCGCAATGGAAAGGACGTTTTCATTTGATACCTCCTGGGAGGTGGATACTGATTGGATAGGAGCCGGCTCTAGTATATAGGTTTCGCCCGCCCGCACCCCGCACGCACCCCGCAGGGTTGTGGTCATTGCGGTCAACTCACCAGCCGGGCATGAACCTCATGAACAGGAGCAGGAATAGCATCCCCACGAAGGTGGTTATCAACATGAAAGGGAAGCCCACCTTCATGAACTCGTTGAAGCTGATGGGGAATCCCTGACGTTCGGCGACACCTGCGGCTACCACATTGGCCGAGGCCCCCACCAGGGTCCCGTTACCGCCGAAATCGGCTCCCAGGGCCAGGGCCCACCAGAGGGGATTGATGGCGTATTCGCCGGTCGAATCGGCGAACGCGGGATCGGCCGACATGGTGATGATCAACGGGACCATCGTGGCTGTGAAGGGAATATTGTCAACAAAGGCGGAAGCGATGGCGGCGATGATGACGATGACCACCATGGCCAACCAGAGGTTGCCTCCGGTCAATGCCAGAGCCCCCTGGGCCATCAGGTGTATCAGGCCCGCCTCCTCGACCCCGCCGACGATGATGAACAGCCCGGCAAAGAATATGAGCGTGGGCCACTCCACATGATGGAAGGCCTTGTCCACCTCCATGCGGGTGATCACCAGAAGTACCGCCGCGCCCATGAGGGCGATCAGACTGGGTTCCAGATGGAAGGCTCCGTGGAGCACGAAACCGATGATGGTCCCGGTCAGTACGATCATGGCCAGCTTCAGGGTCTTGTAATCGGTGATCTCGTCCCAGGGGTCCAGCCCCATGATGCGATCCAGGTGTTTTGGTTCCTGGTCCAGATCCTTCTTGAAGAGGAACTTGAGCAGGAAGATGGAGACGATGAAGGAGAAGAAGACCGGCCCGACCATATGGATGACGAACTCGTTGAACGTGATGCCGGCTCCCGAGCCGATGATGATGTTGGGGGGGTCCCCGATAAGGGTGGCCGCGCCGCCCACGTTGGAGGCCAGGACCTGGGAGATTATCAGGGGCAGGGGTCTGAACTCCAGGGTCTTGCAGATGGAGATGGTCACCGGGACCATGAGCAGGATGGTTGTGACGTTGTCCAGGAAGGCCGAGGCGACGCCGGTGAAGGTGCAAAAGAGCAACATTATCTTCCAGTAGTCACCCTTGGCGTACTGGGCGGCATAGAGGCCGACGAACTGGAAGACCCCGGTTTCCATCAGGACCCCCACGATGATCATCATTCCCAGCAGCAGGCCGATGGTGTTCCAGTCCACCTTCTCGATGACGAAGTGGAGGCTCTCAGCCGGTTCGATGAGCCCGGTCAGTAGCAGGGTGGCCAGCATCAGGACGGCGCCGATCATGGCCAGTGAGGTGCGGTGGAGCTTCTCGCTTATCAGGACGACATAGACTCCCAGGAAGATGAGGGTGGCGGCAAAGAGCGCAACCCGGTTGGAACCGGGCGCCTCGTGGACCATGACCCATTGGGTTGCGCTCTCCTCGCCAATGATTATCTCCAGGGTCTGCGTATCGTGAGGGGTTTCCTTGTGGATCTCTTTGATTATTATCTCGTAACCGTCATTGTCATCCGGTTCCATCTCGTCGAGGTCCAGTTCCTGCTGGACACCACCGATCGTCACTATGACCTCCAGGGATTCATTGGCAAAGTCCTCGGTATGGATGATAAGCCGTTCACCCACGATCACCCGCTCGGGCTCGAACTCGGTGATGACCGGTTGCGCGTTGACCGACGGTAAGGCACAGGCGAGAGAGAGTCCCACGACGACCAGTATAAAAAGAGAGAGAAGGCGTGGGACAGCTTGGATGGCCATTAACACATCACCTCGGGCAGAGGCCGGTCCCAGGCCCGAACGAGGGTCTTGACCGGAAGCGTCACCAGCAGGGTCTCGTCACAGGCGATGACCAGTTCATCACCGTTCACCACACCCAGCCTGATGAGGTCCAGTTCCTCCATTTCGGTCCGGAAGCGCTCCTCCCGGGCCGGTTCCACCTCCATCAGCCACCGGGTATTCGATTCGCTGAACATGGCCAGATCGGGTCGCAGACCGGTTGCCAGAGGACCGATGTCCACCTGGGCGCCGCGGCCACCGCCGATGACCATCTCGGCCAGGGCGACCCCCAGCCCTCCTTCTGATAGGTCATGGCAGCTTCGCACCAGTCCCTTCTGGATGACCTTGACCACTCCTTCCACCGAGGCTTCCAGCCTGGCCGGCTCGGTATCGGGAACGATGGTGCATTCGGCTCCCACAATGTCGTAGTAGATCGAACCGCCCATCTCCTGTCGGGTCTCACCTACCAGGTAGATGGCATTGCCCGCCTCCTTCAGGTCGGTGGTGGCACAGTGGCGCACATCCTCGACGATCCCGCACCCCAGCAGGGTGGGTGTCGGTGGTATGGGCCCGTAGGTGGATTCATTGTAAAGACTGACATTGCCGGAGACAAAGGGCAGGTTCAGGGGACCCGCCGCGGCCAGCAGACCTTCGCAGGCGGCCCTCAGATCGCCCAGCCGTTCCGGTTTCTCGGGGTTGGCAAAGCAGAGGCAATCGGCCAGAGTATGGGGTTTGGCTCCCACTGCCGCCAGGTTCCGGCATATCTCGTCCACCGCCGCCATGGCGCCCCGGTAGGGGTCCAGCTCACAGAAACGGGGATTCACATCGCAGGTCAGGGCCAGACCACGCCAGGAACCATCTATCGGCTTCAAGACCGCGGCATCCCCGGGACCCTCATGTCCCAGTGGACCCTGAAGGGGCTTGATGGCTGTCCGACCTCGAACCTCGTGATCGTACATCCGGATGGCCCAGGCCTTGGAGTTGATGTTGGGATGGGATAGAAGGTCGAGAAGGAGCTTCTCGTAATCCTCGGGTTCGGCCGGGGGTTTACCGCCATGTTCGCGTTCGATCTCCCGGATCCGAAGTGGCCTGCAGTAGAGGGGGCCCGCGGTCTGGAACTCCAGGCTCAGGTTCATGATGGTGGTGCCGTGAAGGTCTATCTGGACCCTTTTCTCGGGGATGACCTCGCCGATGGCGTTGGCCTCGACGTCCCAGGCCGCGCAGCGCTCCAGGACCTCCTCCAGGTTCTCCGGCAACACCGAGAACATCATGCGCTCCTGGGATTCGGAGACCCAGATCTCCCAGGGGGCCAGGTCAGGGGCTTTCAACGGGACATGTTCCAGGTCGACCCGGCCGCCGAAACCGGCCGACAGGGCCATCTCGCCCACGACGCAGCTCAATCCTCCGCCACCCAGGTCCTTCATGCCGGTGAGCAGCCCCGCCCGGTTGAGCTCCAGGCTGAGATGTATCAGGGGCTCCTTGGTTATGGGGTCGCCCAGTTGGACCGCTCCCACGTCGGCCTCCGCCGATTCCTCGGTGAGTTCGGCCGAGGCGAAGGTGACGCCGTGGATGCCGTCGCGGCCGGTACGACCTCCGGCCAGTACATAGATATCGCCGGGTCCGCCGACCCGGGAGTGGATGAGCTCGTTCTTGGGCATGAAGCCCACGCAGCCCACATTGACCAGGATGTTGGTCAGGTAACCGGGGTGGAATGTTATCTGGCCCGCCACGGTGGGGATGCCCACCCGGTTGCCGTAATCCCGGATGCCCGCAACGACGCCTCCCAGCAGATATCGGGGATGCTTGACCCCCGGGGGCAGCTCCCGGTGACGGATATCCAGGGACCCGAAGAAGAGCGGGTCCACCAGGGCGATGGGTTGGGCGCCCATGCAGAGCACGTCCCTGATGATGCCACCGATACCGGTGGCGGCGCCGCCATAGGGGTCCAGGGCCGAGGGATGATTGTGGGATTCCAGGGCCACGACATAGGCATGGTCCTTGTCGAACTCCACCACCCCGGCATCCTCGGAGATGACCGAGATGTTCTGGGGGGCCTGGATGTCGAAGACGGTCTCCTTGAGTATCGACATTGATGATTTGTAGCAGCAATGCTCGGACCAGGCCTGACCCAGGGCCTGCAGCTCGATGTCCCTGGGGTTGCGACCCTCCTTGGCAAAGTGGTCGCGCACCCGTTCCATCTCTTCTTTGGACAGTCCCAGTTCCAGCTTCGATGAGAGCGCGACCAGCTCATCCGCTGAAGCCGCCAGCAACGGTACCTCGAAGACCCTGGGCGCCACCTCGATGGGCTGGCTGTCGTCGGTCTGGCCCTCGGGCACCTTCAACCCTCCGCCACTTCGATGGTGTAATCGTGGACCACGGGGTTGGCCAGTAATCTCTGACACATACGCTCTGCCTCTGCCCGGGCATCCTCGACGCTCTTAACATCGGGGAGTTCCAGCCTGAAGGACCTGGCCGAACTGACCTTGCTGAGCTTCTCGAAGCCCAGAAGCTGTAACGCCTTGAGGGTGTTGGTACCCTCCGGATCGGCCACACCGGGTTTGAGCCCAACGCGAATATTGACGATAACCATGGCTGCTGCCTCGCACCGTTCATGCCGTCGGCAACCCGTGCCGGGCACGGCGATTCACGGTCGTATCAGGCCATGGGAAAGGTGATTATAAAAAGGATAGATTGGAGGAATATGAACATGGGTCGATGAGGTGGCCAATGTATATGGGTCCAAGAAGCCAGGAGGGTGGGGCTCATCACCATCGCGCCCCTCGATTCCACAGCTTGCCCCCCTGCCTTGTAGTATGATCGCCATTCGCCATACAGAACCGGTAAAGCAAGTTGACAGAGAGAGACACGTGGTGTAACACCCTTTGTATCTTGTAGAACCTCAAGTCTAAGAGTCTAAGAGTCTAAGAGTCAGGAGTAAAGTTCTAGAGTAGTCAAGTATCCGGTCCCCTCCAATCCCTTTAAATAGTTCATCAAAAATTCAATCCATATCCTTTTTACAATCAGCTTGCTTTGCAAAACCTGGTAAATTGCGATGGTGAAAATGATGTTCAAGGCAATTTCGACCACCTGGGATCTTACATGCGGTAGGTATGCTGCTGGCAGACTGACCATGACGATGGGCGCGATGGGATTGGCTGTTCTGGCACTGGCGCTGCTTGTAGGCGGCGGGGCTGAAGGCGCGGACTATGATGTGGAACTGACCGCGGATATCCTCCAGAAGCAGGCCGAACCGGGTGAGACCGCCAAGTTCGAGGTGATGGTGAACAATACCGGGAATCTGACCGATACATTCGAGTTGACCGTTCACAACGAACCGCGTCAGTGGACCACCTTCCAGTCCACCGGTAAAGATACTCTCAACCTCACCCTGGACCCGGAACAGAAGGAACGGGTATGGGTGCTGGTGGCCCTCCCGGACTGCCGCAATGCCACTGGAGCCGACCGGGAGGCCCTGGAGGAGACCGAGTACTTCCTCCGGATAAAGGCCATGACCAGCGACTACAATGCCAATGACATCCAGGGCCTTACCGTGGAGATCCTGGATGTCTACTATGCCAGCCTGAAGATCATGGGTGATGATAAGTTCATCACCTATCCTTTCCCCGAGGCTGCGGCCAACGACCGTCAAGAGAAGTTCACCCTGAAGTTAAAGAACCAGGGCAACCGGGATGACAGGATCCACACGGACGTTGTAGCGACCTCCTATCCCGGTGAGTGGGATGTGGGCATCTATACCAACATTGGTTGCTCTTATTCATACTCGAATGGCTCGACCACATCCGCCGGTTCCACTCGCACACTGTATATTTGCGCGACTCCCGACCGGGATTCCGATTCCGGCAATGTCACGCTCATCATCGAGGCCAGTGCCGATGACGGTACCGAAGACGCCGTGACCACCACTGTCACCCTCGATGTCCGAGAACCGGTGCGTCGTTTCACGCTCCAGACCTATATTACCGAGGTCACATTGTCTCCCGAGGAGGGAGATGATCTCGCCAGCACCGCCAAATTCAAGATAGTCATCACCAACGACGGAACCCACGATGA
>CAYSUX010000053.1:0-13910 GCA_964434315.1 uncultured archaeon | reverse complement strand
CCTTTGACTTTAAGGCCATCCCGTCCCTGAACAAGCTCCTGGCCCTGGAGCTGGGAGTACCGGAGGCCATCCGCCAGGCTCCGCCCAGTGCCGAACTGTGGGAGGGACAGACCGATGAACAGGAGCTGGGCATTTCCTACGCGGCCCTTGATGGCATCCTTCACGGCATCGAGCGGAAGCTACCCTACAAACGCGTGGCCGAACTGTCCGGTCAGCCTTTAGCCGAGGTGGAGCGCATCGCCGCGCTCATACGCCACACAGCCCACAAGCGCAAGCTGCCCCTGATACCGAAGCTGGGTCTGAGGACCGTGGGGATCGACTGGCGCGAGGTGGTTGGCGTGGAGTGAGGGCGGGGAACCCAAACTGGCTAACAAACACCAAAAAGCTGGAAAACCCTAAATCTATTCTCAACAATCTCAGTCTGATGGTTCACGTCTACTGTTTACTGAAGCTCTGGGGCTTCATACCATAGAATTTTATATATTGGTGCCAATTGGTATCATTGCATGTCGAAGCAGATAAACCTCAGGCTACCCGATAACCTGGCCTCGGCCGCTTCCAGCTATGCCCGCCACTACGGCTTTCGCAACGTTCAGGAGCTGGCCACCCAGGCCCTCAGGGAAAAGGTCATGGAAGAGTCGGAATATGATGAGACCTTTTCGGACAAGGAGATCGAACTATTCGAAGTCCTGGCTGAATTGAGCATCAAGACCGGACAACTGCACACCAAGGATGAGATACTGGCGGCCCTGAGAGAATGAAGTTCATCGTCAGCGGTACCCGGCTATTCTACAAGCAATTGTCCAAACTGGATGAGAGAGCCAGGCGGATCGTCGAGGCCAAGATCGAATTGCTGGAGCTAAATCCCTATCGGTTCAAACCACTGCATGGCCACGGGATCAAGCTATTTCGAATCAGATTGACCATTCGACTAAAAGAAGCGCGCCTGGTTTACGCCGTGATCGAACCCGACGTTGTCCTGCTTTGTTTCATCGACCGGGACAAGGATTACAGAGAGCCAAGAAAGGTGATCAGGGACCTGCGAAGGCAACTGAAGGAAAGGACCCTGGAGTAATTCCTGACATCATCCACTTCTGGGTTGAACCACAACTTAGCCTCAAACGCCAATCGGCCAAGGCGAAACCTTTTGAGTCGTTCCCGGGATTGGCTCTATCAGACCTTGTCGATGATAGCAGGTACAACCATGGCACTATTTGGACCCAACATCAGGCAACTGGAAGCCAACGAGGACCTGGAAGGCCTGCTCAAGGCCCTGGGGCACAAGAGCCCCAGGGTTCGTAGCCAGGTGCCCAGGGCCATCGAGCGACTGGGCGATACCAGAGCCCTGATCCCCCTCATCGAATTCCTCGAGCATCCCCTCGATATGGGCGAGCGAGTGAAGGAGACCCTGGAAGGCCTGCTCACCGATGCCCCTGTCGAGCCCCTCATCGAGGGTCTGGAGCATGAGCGCCCCGGTGTGCGAAATTATGCCTTCGAGGTCCTGCTGAAACTGGACGACGAGGCGGTCATCCAGCCTTTGATATCGGCGGTGACCAATGAGGCGCTCTTCACCACTGCCGAGGCCATCGAACTGCTGGGAAGGATCAAGCGACCGGCGGTCATCGACCCGCTGTTCACCATCCTGAAGGACGAGGGCACTTCCGATGAGCTTCTGGAATCAAATATGGAGATCTTGACCAGATTGCGGGACCTGTGGGACGACAAGGTCGGCAAGACCCTTATCGGGCTTCTGGGTCATCCCGCGCTCGAGGTTCGGCTCTATGCCACCAGGGCCCTGGGCAGCCTGGGGGACCTGACCGGGGTCGAGACCCTGCTCGCTCTGCTGGACCGGGAGGATATCAAGCTGACCCTCGAGGCCATCAACTCCCTGGTCAAGCTCAACAGTGTCCAGGCGGTCAAAGGACTCATCAAGGCCCTGGACCATCCTGACCCGGCCATCCGGGAGGCCATCGTCAAGGGCCTTGCCGATGTCGGCTCCCTCGAGGCCATCGATGGGCTCATCAAGGCCCTGGGAGACAGGGAGGCAAAGGTGAAGCTCGCCGCTGTCAAGGCCCTGGGTCAAGGACGTAGCCAGATGGCCATCCCGCCTCTGCTGAAGCTGCTCGATGACACCGACCTGGCGATACGGCGCCACGTCGTGGCCGCCCTCTGTGGCATCGATGATATGCGGGTTCCCGGAGGACTGAGCCGGGCCCTGGATGACACTGACGATTGGATACGTCTCCAGGCGGTCAAACGACTCTCCCGACTGGAGGAACCCGATACCGTCGGCCCCCTGATCGACCGATTGGAGGACCCGGTCGCAGAGATCCGCTGGCGGGCGGTGGAGGGCCTGGGCCGCATCATGGACCCCGAGGCGCTATCGCCCCTTATCAGACGTCTTCAGGATGGCGAGCTGGAGGTGCGATGGCGGGCCCTCGAGGCACTGGGCAAGCTGGGAGACCGGGAGGCTGTGGAACCCGTCATTGCCTGCCTTAAAGACCAGGACCATGGTATTCGCCGACACGCCATCGAGGCTCTCTCATCCTTTGGCGACCCCCGGGCTGTCGAGGCTCTTATCACCTCCCTGGGCAAGGAATCGGAGGAGGAGAACAGAGATGCCATTGCCGGAGCCCTGGGCAAGTTCGACCACCCTGACAGTGTCAAGCCTCTCCAGGCAGCGAGCTACAACGATATCGCCAAAGGCCTCATCGCCAGGCTGCTGGCCAAGGTCAGCCGGACCCTCAACGGCGTCACAAACGAGCTGGAGGAGCTGGCGCAAAGACAGGACAAAGGCAAGGTAAAACAGGCCGACCTCGTACTTATCGACGAGCTGGAAAGGCGGCTGACAAAAGCCCTGGCCATGGCCGAGGCCGCCCGGGACGACCAGGCCGCCCGGAAGGTGAGGGACATCCTCGATACCCTGGAGCCGAAAAGGGAAGCCCTCGGGGTGGCTCTGCAGGCCAAAGCCGAGGCCGAGGCCGGGCCGGAGCCGGGGGCGGCGGAGGAGGGCACAGGCGGTAGCATGGCGGAGAGGCGGGGCTGAGGGGCGGCGTGAGGCCGCGTCGGACCAGGGTCGTCTCAGTCGGCTTGAACTTATGAGTCATCTCCTGGCCTTGCCGCCGCCTTGGCACAGGCTTATGCTGATTGGAGCCTGCCTGCTACATCAGATTTATTAGCTGCTATTCACCTAAACACGTCTGGAGCGACCTCCATGAAAAATCATCACCTGCCCATTCTCATCGAAATGGATGAGGACCGGTACTATATCGTCAGTTGTCCCATGTTCAAGGGCTGCCATACCTATGGCAAGTCCATTGAGGAGGCCATGGAAAACATCAAAGAGGTAATCGACATCTGCCTCGAGGAGACAGAGCCGGAGGAGCTCAACCAGTTCATCGGCTTCAGGGAACTGGAACTGGTGGCCAATACCTAAGCTACCCGTTATCAAAGGAAAAGCGCTCCTCAAATTCCTCAACTACCAGGGCTTTAAGGTCACTAGAATTAAGGGTGCCCACCATCGAATGAAGGCCGATGACGGGCGAATCACTACTGTCCCTATACACAATAACAATGACATTCCAAAGGGTCTTCTACGCAAAATTATCAGAGAAGATCTAGAAATTACACTGACTGAATTCATAGATTTGTACTCGGAATATCGAGGCTAGTCAGCGTGGGCGGCCCCCAGTGGCTACCAGCGGCAGCCGGGGACCGAGGGGCCGGGGCGGCAGCCGGACAGCCCAACCGGACGGCAGCGCGAGGGGCGGCGGCGGGGCCGAGGGCTTGAGGGGCGAAGCGAGATCCGGGACAACGAGACGGCCGAGCAGGTCGAGAGGGCACTGGGTGAGGTCGGCTGGGGGGACAGTGAACCCGATCACAAATGAAACCCGCTTTAGCTAATCAAGCAGTTTTCCAGTCGTCGAACGCAAAGGGAGTAGGAGCACCCGAACCGAGCCATTTCCTGATCAATATTGCGAGAATGAGCCATCTCAAAGAATGGAGTATTGGTTTTACTGCTTCGATATTTGTACGTATTTTAAAAGTCCCGAAAATGGCTTTAAGACATTCGATGAAACCAATATCACGAGATACTAAAATACTTGAGGCTAAGGTTGCCAGTGCAAATCCTTGTGATCCGACGGTGGCTAATAATCTTAGATCCTTCTTCATCTTCTCTCGAATTTCATCACGTGATTCAGACAGGTTTGTTGACCAGAGTGACTCCTGCCAGTGTGGTAGCACATCCGGTCGCCAGGCGTCCTTTTTCTTGACAAATTTTCGAATTGTCATTATTCTCTTTCCTCTCTGTATTGCTATTTATACGTTTTGGTCCAAATCCTCTACCGTTCAAGCAAAGAAGAGCTTGGCAACCTCGAACTTCTGCGATTCCACGGTCTTGAGCTTGCCCACGGCCTTCTGGATATCCACCGGGACCACCTCGGTACCGCGGATGGCTGCCATATGGCCGAACTGGCCGTTCAGGACCATCTCGGCAGCCAGTACGCCCAGCCGTGTGCCCCAGACCCGGTCCATCGCCGAGGGGCGGCCGCCCCGCTGGAGGTGGCCCAGCACCACGTGGCGGGTCTCGAAGCCGGTCTTGGCCTCGATGACCCTGGCCAGGGTCTTGGCGACGCCACCCAGGCGGACATGACCGAACGAGTCCAGCTCATCGGTCTGGAGTATCTCACCGCTGTCGGCCAGTCCGGTGATCGTGGCGCCTTCCGAGACCCCCACGATGGCGTAGTTGGTTCGCTCGTACTGGCGCTTCAAGGACTCGCAGATCTCATTGATGTCCAGGTCCTCCTCGGGTATCATGATGATGTGAGCCCCGCCGGCGATGCCGCCGTACAGGGCCATCCAGCCGGCATGGCGGCCCATTATCTCGCAGACCAGCACCCGGTGGTGGGACCTGGCCGTGGTGTGGAGCCGGTCCAGCTCCTCGGTGATGATGTTGATGGCCGTGTCGAACCCGAAGGTGACATCGGTCTCGGAAAGGTCGTTATCGATGGTCTTGGGGACGCCGACCATGGGCAATCCCTCCTTGGTCAACTTGGCCGCGACACCCAGGGTGTCCTCCCCCCCGATGGCGATCAACGCGTCCAGACCCATGGCCTTGAACTGCTCGGCCGCCCTTTGCGGTCCGTCCTCGGATTTGTAGACATTGGTCCGGGAGGTCCCCAGCATGGTACCGCCTACCCTATGCATATCCTCCACATCGGCCAGGGTCAGGGGCGTCTCTATGGCCTCCATCAGCCCTTTCCAGCCATCCAGCAGACCCACGACCTCGTGACCCTCCTTTACCAACTTGGTGGTGGCTCCCCGTATGACCGCGTTGAGTCCGGGACAATCCCCGCCTCCGGTTAACATTCCGACCTTCATTCTTGGCACCTTCTATTATCTGTAATATCTTTGGTATCTGATTGATATCTGCCGGTTCATGCCCTTACGCCTTCCCGGCGTTGCCCAGCACATTCTCGTTCTTGTGTTTGATCATCTTGATGAGCTCGCTGCGAGCCGGGCCCAGGTACTTGCGCGGGTCGAAGACCCCGGGATTCTCGGCCAGCGCCTTGCGGATAACAGCGGTCATGGCAAGCCTTCCGTCACTGTCGATGTTTATCTTGCACACCGCCGACCGGGCCGCCTGCCTCAACTGCTCCTCTGGAACCCCCATGGCTCCGGTGAGTTTTCCGCCGTACTCGTTTATCATATCCACATACTCGGGTACGACCGAAGAGGAACCGTGAAGAACGATGGGAAAACCCGGGAGTCTCTGCTCTATCTCCTCCAGGATATCGAACCTCAGCTTCGGATCGGTGCCGGGAGGGAACTTGTAGGCCCCGTGGGAGGTGCCGATGGAGATCGCCAGGCTATCGACCCCGGTCTTGGATACGAAGTCCTCCACCTCCTCGGGTTTGGTGTAATGGGATACTTCATGGGAGACCTCGTCCTCGATACCTGCCAGGACCCCCAGTTCCCCCTCCACGGTGACATCCCTGGGATGGGCATACTCGACGACCCTCCTGGACAGGGCCACATTATCGTCATAGGGGAGGGCCGAGCCGTCGATCATCACCGAGGAGAAGCCCGATTCGATACACGACCTGCACAGCTCGAAGGTATCGCCATGGTCGAGATGCAGCACTATCGGTATCTCGCTGCCCTGCTCCCGGGCCATCTCGACCGCCCCCTCGGCCATGAACCTGAGCATGGTCTGGTTGGCATACTTGCGGGCTCCGTTGGAGAGCTGCAATATGACCGGTGCGTTGGTCTCCACACAGGCGGTGATCACCGCCTGAAGTTGTTCCATGTTGTTGAAATTGTAGCCTGGAATGGCGTAACCGCCCTCCATGGCCTTCTTGAACATCTCTCTCGAGTTCACGAGACCTATCGATCTGTAGTCTACTGCCATTTCACCCACTCCAGGGGAATGGCTGGAGATTGCCCGGGTCAACTAAAGGGTTGCGTAGGTCTGATGGACAAGTGCCTACTCGGGGAAACTCAGGCATGGAGCCGGTCAGGTAAGCCAGGGTGTCAAGGAGGTAGGATATCAAGTAGGTCTGGGATATCAAGGATGGTGCGGGAGCCTGTACCCTATCGAATGGGCCCGATACAACCCGGAGATGGCGCCGGGAACGGTGTTGACACTTCGATCGATACTTGGGTTGCTCAATCGCAACAGATAGAGCCTCTTATAGCGGTTAGGCGGTGACCCGCCGGTTGATGACCATGACCCACCCCTGGGATACCCTGCCCCGCCTGGCCCCTTCCGATTTCCAGGGCCGATCCTTCCAACGGGACGGAGACTGGGCGATCTGCTTTGCCGCTGATTGGTGCCCCTTTTGCCGGAATTTCATGGCGGTCTTCGCGAACCGCGCCAGGAGCGTCGGGGCTCCGGATTATCAGTTTGCCATGGGTGACATGGAGGCCTCTGACAACCCCCTGTGGGAATCATTTGACATGGATGCGATCCCGGTGCTCATGGCCTTCAGGGATGGGGAGATGATATGGCGGCGAGACTGCAGATTGGGTGTGGGACTGGTGGAAGGCGACCTGGAGGACCTCGACCGGGCTCTGGCCTGATAGGCGCGGGTTGCCTTGCCGGATAGGTATTGTATTGTTCACCTCGCGGGATATGCGTACCGGCCAGGCTTGCGCCAATTCCAGGGTGACCGATGACGACCGATGACGACCGATCGTCAAGCTGTATGGGCGTTGGTTGCCTGGCCATGATGCCATGCGATCCGCCAGCGGGTTCCGGGACCCGTGACAGTTCCCGGACACGGGCGTTACCATCGGCCTGGTCTTCCGAGAGCTCTATATATAGTCCGGGTCAAACCGTTCAATTCAGGGTCTGGAACCTGTGCTTTCTTCACCTGATACGCATGTTCTGGTCCACTTCCCTCTCGTCGGTGCGGGAGGCATCCGCTACGGTTGGATATCATCTATGACAATCATCGCGGCAAGCCTTTTTAGACCTTGGGCCTATGGGTTGAATCCCGCACCCGGAGCTGGTATCGCAGGCTGGTTATTCAAGTGACCGCGGGGAGGTAATGAGGCAATCACAGCCCCTAACTCTCCAGCCAGGGCTCTTGCCATATCCCCTGTTCCGACCTCCGGGTCCGCATCCCTCTCCTTCAACCCGCCCGCTGGAGTTCCCATGAATGCCGCCCATATAGACACCAAGATAGATTCGGGAGAATATATCGCCTCCGGACCGACATCCACCTCCCTGTTCAACCGCTTCTTCACCCGACCGGACATCGACCCCTTCGAGGAAGTGGAATGGGAGGTGCGCGACTGTAATATTACCAATGAGAGGGGCGAGCTCATACAGCAGGTCCAGAATGTGAGCATCCCCAAGAATTGGTCGTACCTTTCATCCGACATCGCGTTATCCAAGTACATACGCCGGGCGGGCGTTCCGGAGACCCAGCAGGAGACCTCCATAAGACAGTTGATCTATCGTGTGGTCCATACGATCCGGACCTTCGGCGAGGAGATGGGCGGCTATTTCGTTGACCGGTCCGAGGCGGATACCTTCGAGGCCGAGCTCACTCACCTGCTGCTCCATCAGAAGGCGGCCTTCAACTCCCCGGTCTGGTTCAATTGCGGACTCTACCAGGAGTACGGGATAAAGGGCTCGGGCGGTAATTTCGCCTGGGATTTCACATCCCGGAAGATCATCCCCATCGACCATAACTATCAACGACCCCAGTGTTCGGCCTGCTTCATCCAGTCGGTGGAGGACGATCTGGAATCCATCTTTGAGCTTTCCAAGAACGAGGCCCGTCTCTTCAAATACGGTTCCGGGACCGGGACCAACTTCTCAACCCTGCGTTCCAGATACGAGAGACTCTCGGGCGGTGGCACCTCCTCTGGTCTGATGTCCTTTCTGGAGGTTCTGGACCGGGGAGCGGGAGCCACCAAATCGGGTGGTACCACTCGCCGGGCGGCCAAGATGGTCATCCTGGATGTCGATCACCCCGAGATCAGAGACTTCGTCAGTTGGAAGGTCAAGGAGGAGAAGAAGGTCGCGGCCCTGGTGGCAGCGGGTTATTCCTCGGATTTCAATGGCGAGGCCTACCATACTGTCGCGGGACAGAACTCCAACAACTCCGTTCGGGTGACCGACGCCTTCATGCAGGCTGTCCTCAACGACAGCAACTGGGAGACCACCTTCAGGACCAACAACGAGGTCCACGAGACCCTCAGGGCCCGTGAGCTCTGGGAATCCATCGCCAAGGCCGCCTGGCAATGCGCCGATCCCGGGGTCCAGTTCGACACCACCATCAACAACTGGAACACCTGCCAGGCCACCGAGCGCATCTACGCTTCCAATCCCTGCTCCGAGTTCATGTTCCTGAACGACTCGGCCTGCAACCTGGCCTCCATCAATCTGCTGAAATTCCTTGGTGAGGGGTCCACTTTCGATGTGGAAGGTTACATGCATGCCATCCGCCTCCTGACCGTGGCCATGGAGATCATAGTCGATCTGGCCTCCTACCCCACCGAGCTGATCGCCGGCAACAGCCACGAGTATCGACCCCTGGGACTGGGCTATGCCAACATGGGCGCGCTGCTCATGACCCTGGGTATTCCCTACGACAGCCCCGATGCCCTGGCCTGGGCCGGTGCCCTTACCGCCCTCATGTCCGGGCATGCCTATGTCACCTCGGCCCGTCTGTCGTCCCGGGTCGGTCCCTTTGCCAGGTACCCCCACAACCGGGATTCGATGCTGGCGGTCATGGACCAGCACCGCCGGGCCTCCTTGCGTATCGATAGCCGCCTCTGTCAGAAATCCCTGGTGGAAGCCGCTCACAGCGCCTGGAGCCAGGTCCTCACTCTGGGCAGCAAGCACGGCTTCAGGAACGCCCAGACCACGGTTCTGGCACCGACCGGCACCATCGGTTTGCTCATGGATTGCGATACCCTGGGCATCGAGCCGGATTTCTCGTTGGTGAAGTTCAAGAAGCTGGCCGGTGGCGGGGCCTTCAAGATCGTCAACCGGTCGATACCCCGGGTCCTCGACCGATTGGGCTATGCTCCGGAACAGGTCGAAGATATGATCACCTATCTGCTGGGTACCGGCAAGTTCGGCGAGGACCTGGACCTGGGAACCAGCAAGCTCATCAAGGCCGGTTTGAACGCCGAGGATATCCTGGAGATAGAGACCAAACTGGCCGGTTCCTTCTCCCTGAGGGATCTTTTCTCCCCTGAAAAACTGGGACCCCAGATGCTGGCCCGCCTGGGTGTGACCGAGGAGAAGACCGATTCTCTGAACATACTGGAAGATAAACTGGAATTGACCAAGGATGAGATACGGGGAGCCGAACTGCGCCTGCTGGGCCACCAGACCCTGGAGGGCGCGCCGCATCTGAAGCCCGAGCATCTGCCCATCTTCGATTGCGCCAGCAAGTGCGGCCCCCATGGCCAGCGTTATATCGACGCGATGGGTCATATGCGAGCCATGGCGGCGACCCAGCCCTTCATCTCAGGGGCCATCTCCAAGACCGTGAACGTTCCCAACGAGGTAAAATGGGAACAGATCGAGCATCTTTACATGGAAGCCTGGCGCATGGGGCTCAAGGCCATCTCTATCTACCGGGATGGCTCGAAGCTCTCCCAACCTCTCAACGCCTCCTCCGGAGAGGAGGAGGAAGAGAAAATATCATCGCCCCTGACCATTCGGCGTCATCTGCCCGACGAGCGGGTATCCCTGACCCACAAGTTCTCCATCAACCAGCATGAGGGGTACATCACCGTGGGCCTTTTCGATGATGGAAAACCAGGCGAGATATTCATTCGCATGTCCAAGGAGGGCTCCACGATATCAGGTCTGATGGACACCATCGCCACAGCCACCTCGATCATGCTCCAGTATGGCGTACCCCTGAAGGTCCTCGTCGATAAATTCTCCCACAGCCGCTTTGAGCCTTCGGGTTACACCAACAACCCCAATATCCGCTTCGCCAAGTCGATCATCGATTACATCTTCCGCTGGATGAAGCACAAGTACCTGAACGAGTCCCAGAAACCAACGATACCTGCCGGGGATACGATCCTGGAGGATTTCGTGGACCATGCCGAGCAGATAGAGAAGGATCAGGCCGCCACCGAGGAGTTGGCAAGGTTCGCCTCGATCGATGACAGCCCGGGTTGCCATGTGTGTGGAGCGATCATGATCCGGAACGGTTCCTGCTATCTCTGTCGTACCTGTGGCGCGACATCGGGTTGCTCATAGGGTTTCCGACGAGAACTATTTAAACCAGATATGGTTGGAACCAGTATGGCCGGCTCACCAATGACCCTTTCCGGCATATTCGAGGCTTCAAGTATCCTTGCCATCGGCTCCAGCAGGCTGGTGGGTGGCATGGCCGCCCCGGCAGCCTTCCGGAGAGTGGTGACCAATCTGGGGCGATACAGAGGTGGTTCGGTGACCACACTTGATATCGAAGCGCCGGTTGCCCCGTTGCCCCGCGCCCAGCTCGCCGTGATCCTGCTCCCTCCGGCCCGGGCCCTGGAATGGGCTCGCCGCGCGGTCCTCGATTGCGGCTGCAAGGCCCTGGTACTGCTCAACGGCGGATTCGCGACCCGGCAACGGATACTGCTGCGTGAGCTTATCCTGAAGCACGGGATCGCCCTGCTGGGCCCCAACTCCATCATGGGCGCCATGGACACGACCGGCGGACTGGACACCTCCTTCGAGATGGATTTCTTCCCGAAGAGGGGGGGTGTCGCGCTGGTTTGCCAGTCCGGGGGGGTTGGAGCCATGCTCATGGACCTGGCCGAGAGTCGGGGAGTGGGTCTCTCCAAGATCATCTTCCCGGGAGACAAGGTAGGTCTCTCGGACGCCCAGATAATGGACCATCTGGCCCATGACGACCGGACCAGGGCCGTGGCCTTGTATGTCGAGGGCCTGGCCGATGGTGAGCGGTTCCGGCGCGTCGTGGCCAGGATGTCCAGGGACAAGCCCCTGGTGGCCCTGAAGGGCGGAGCCTCGGAGGCCGCCGCCGCCCGGGCCAAGAGCCACACAGCCTCCCTGGCCGGCAACGCCCGGCTATTTGCCGCGGCCCTGCGGTCGGCAGGAGGCCTGATGGTCGAGACCCCCGAACTCCTGCTGGCCGTCGCCGATGGCCTCTCCCGCCTGCCACGCCTGAAAGGGTCCAACCTGGCCCTGATATCCAATGTGGGCGGTCCTGCCATTCTGCTGGCTGACGCTCTGAGCGGCGCCGGTTTCCATCTACCCAGGCTGGCCGGAGAGCCCTGGGCCGGGGTACGGGAGGCCTTTCCCATGGTCGAGACCATCAATCCCGTGGACCTCATCGCCGACGCCGACGGCCCGCGATACGCCGCGTCCATCGGGGCCGCTGTAAAAGACCCCTATGTTCATATGATCGTCGTCGTGACCCAGTTGCGTTCCACCTATCTCCGACTCGACCAGCTCGATGAGATAGCCAGGACCGTCCAGGCCATCGAGAGCCATGTCGACAAACCCATCGTGGCGGTCTGCCCCGGTTCCCCCAGATGGAAGGAGGTGGCCGAGCGGCTACCCTGGCCCACCTATGCCAGCCCCTCGGAGGCGGTCGCGGTGTTGCGAAAACTGAAGGAATGGTCAGACCGAAGGGTCCAGGCCACCCTGGATCCGCAACGACCTTAGGTTTATTTAGCCCGGTTCCGATTGATGACCCATGGCCTCTTCCAAACGGCTGAGCCGGATCGAGAGAATCGGCCTTGCCATCTACCTTGAGGAGCTGCGAAACTACCAACGCAGGGAGCTGCGCAAGATCGAACTACCGGGCAAGTTGGGTACCCTGGCAGTTACCGGCAAGCTGGTCATCGGCCTTGTGGGGTTCATGATCATAGTGGCCATGCTGAACGTTACCTTCTACGCCATGGCCGACAAGTATGAAACGGGCACGCTGGGAGGGCGCTCGATCGTCGGAGCCGATGTCATAAGGGATGAGGAGACCGGACCAACTGTCAATGATAATTGGAACAGTGAGGGCGATACCACCGAGTTCGGGGTCGATTACGACCAGCCGGATTGGGATTGGTCCAACAACACCCATCTGGTGATGATCGAGGTGACCTTTGCTTGGCATAGCAATGACCTTGCCGGTGGACAGGCTGGTAATACCCGAGAGATGTCATTGGAGATCCACTCCACCAACTCAACCAAGGATCCCATCATTGTATCGGATAACAATTTCCATGGCGAGCTGACCATCCAGTGGTTCATCAACGACGTTCCCGAACAATACAATGCCTCGGCCGACGATGTCGAGTCTTTCGAGATGGGCCTGGAGGTTCCCGGTGAGGGGATATCGGGCATCGCTCGTTTCGAACAGGACAACAGCGCGGCCCTTTTCCCCGATGTTGATGTCACCATCACCTCCAAGGTCATCCTCTGGCACCTGGAGAACATTGAAGTCATCGCCTAGGCCTAGACTAAGATCACCCAAATATCCCTATGGGAAATCCGATGGTACCAACTCCGGCTTTTGAAAGGTCCTCTTCCGATGATGAAATGGCGAGAGCGGGAACTGGAGCGCCCCCCACCATGAAGCCCGAGTACCGCGCCCTGCTGGAGAAACAGCACTACGAGATCGTCGGTAACCACAGCGCGGTGGAGATCTGCGGCTGGACCAAGAAGAGCCTGCGAGGCGAGGGGGTCTGCTACAAGCAGAAGTTCTACGGGGTCCGCACCCACCAGTGCTGCCAGATGACCCCGGTGGCCATCGCCTGCGACCAGAAATGCCTCTATTGCTGGCGGGCCAACGAGCATTTTTCAGGCAAGGCCCAGGTGGTGGAACAGGTCGAGGCCGATGATCCGGTGGATATAATCGAAGGTTCCCTCGCCGCCCAGGCGCGCAAGCTGTCCGGGTTCAAGGGGAATTCCAAGGTCTCCAGGGAGCTCTACCGGGAATCCCTGGAGGTGCGTCAGTTCGCCATATCGCTCACCGGGGAGCCAACCTTGTATCGTCGGTTGCCGGAGCTCATCCGGGAGCTTCGGGCTCGCAATATCGTCTCTTTCCTGGTCACCAACGGCCTCCACCCCGAGGTTCTGGAACGACTCCGGGACGAGGATTCGCTGCCCACCCAGCTCTACATCTCCCTGGATGCCCCGGACCGGGAGACCTGGAAGAGGCTGGACAGACCCTTGTTATCCGATTACTGGGAGCGATTGCTGGCAAGCCTGGACCTTATGGCCGGGTTGGAGACCCGCAAGGTCGTCAGGGTGACCCTGGTCAAGGGATGGAACGACAAAGATATCCCGGGATACGCCAGGTTGATCCGTCGGACCGGGGAAAAGACGATGGTGGAGGTCAAATCCTATATGTGGCTTGGCTACTCCCGCCGCAGGCTCGAACTGGAGAACATGGTCTCCCACGACGAGATAATGACAT
>CAYSUX010000052.1:0-14219 GCA_964434315.1 uncultured archaeon | reverse complement strand
GAAAGATAAGGAGGACGCCGAGCCGAAGGAAACCCCGGGAGGCCTGGAATGGGAACTGGCCGGTACCTACCGCAACATGCTCAAGGAGCTGGACAAGAGCCGCAAGGCCCGGCTGCTCAACGAGGCCAACGAGGTCATCAACGAGGTGGCCATCTCGGCCCTTACCGAGACCCTCCAGAACTCCGCCGACAAGGTATCGACGGTCATCTTCGACGGCATCATCACCCAGCGGCTCATCGACATCTCGACCGCCAAGGAGGTCCGGACCCTGGTGGCCGTCCGTATCGGACCCATCACCAAGCGACCGGTGAACCTCAAGATATTCGACAAGAACCAATTATGACCTGGTGAGCTATCACGATGACCGAGAACGACACAAAGCGGTTCAAGCGGACCGATCAGGTCCAATTGCCCGGGGATCCCCTGGACCGGGTGATCGGCCAGGGGCATGCCGTCAAACTCGCCAGGGTGGCCGCCAGGCAACACCGTCACCTGCTACTGGTGGGACCGCCGGGTACCGGCAAGTCGATGGTTGCCCAGGCCATCGCCTACTCCCTGCCGCCGGTGACCCAGGAGATCCAGGTGGTCCACGATCCGTTCAATCCCGAGCGCCCCTTTGTCGAGGTGGCCACCCGGGACCGGCTGGAACTGGAGCGACAGAAGGAGCAATCCAACCTGGGGACCCTTATCGACCCCGAGAAGGCCCCCCACCCGGTAGCCCAGCAACTGGGCTATCTGTGCGGCAACTGCAGGGCCTACTCGCCTCCCGACCAGGCCACCTGCCCCAACTGCTCGGTGGTCAAGACCTCCAGTGGTCGTACCGGTAATCCCCTTACCGACCTTTACGGTCTCATCCAGGTGCTGAACCAGGGCGAGGCCGGCCGGGCCAGCGTGCGTACCACCAGGAACCGTCCCGACGGTTCCCAGGAGGTCACATACTACGAGCGGGCCGGGGAGAAGATCCGACTCCTGGACGAGAAGGTGCGCAAACGGCAACAGGATCAGCAGAAGCAGCGACCCAGGAAACGGCTCGTTCCCATGGAGCGCAACCCCTTCGTCATGGCGACCGGGGCCTCCGAGACCGAGCTTCTGGGCGATGTGCGCCACGACCCCTACGGCGGCCACGGCAAACTGGGCACTCCTCCCTATCAGCGGGTTATCCCGGGTTCTATCCACGAAGCTCATCAGGGCGTGCTGTTCATCGACGAGCTGCCCCAGCTCGGCCACCTGCAGCATCAGATACTGACCGCCATGCAGGAGAAGGTCTTTCCCATCGCGGGCCGAAACCCCCAGTCGGCGGGCGCGGCTGTGCGAGTGGACGACGTGCCCTGCGATTTCATCTTCGTGGGGGCCTGCAACACCTCTCACCTGCCCGAGCTCCTCTCCCCTTTGCGATCACGTATCATCGGTAACGGATACGAGGTACTGATGGCAACCACGATGGAGGATACTCCTGAAAATCGGGCCAGCTTGTGGCAGTTCTTCGCCCAGGAGGTCGTGGCCGACGGACGGATACCCCATGGCGACCGGGAGGCGGTGGAGGCGCTGACCGAGCTCAGCTCCAAGATGGCCAGGCAGTTCGACGGGCGCAGCCAGTATCTGACCCTCAGATTGCGGGAACTTGGCGGGGTCATCAGGGTGGCCGGTGACATCGCGGTGATGGCAGGAGAAAGCCTTATCAATGGCTCTCACCTAGAAGAGGCCGTGACCATCGCTCGTTCCATCGAAGAGCAACTCAAGGATGCCTATGGCTCCTACAACCGGGGTCTGGTCCAGGACAAGACATCAGCTCAACTTGAGGCCAGCAACTACCATTACTGGAACCGGCATCTCGACGATGATGCGGCCGGTTACGAGTGAGGAGGACCCGGAGTGCAGAAGGATGAGCTCATCCAGATACACGCCGTTCTGGTGAATGTGCGTCGCTACCTTGAACACAACAACGGTGGTGAAGGCTCCTTTGGTGAGTATGACGGCCTGGGCATCGCTCCCCATCATCTGCACCGCTCCAAACGGGAGCATAAACTGGCGGTCTTCACCCTGTCCAAGAACATCGCCTCCAACATCTGTTCCCAGAACGGAGGGGACTCGCGACTGGAGGATGTTCTGGGTTCCATCGCCGTTAAAGTGGCCGATAGCCCTCGTCAAAGGCCGTGACCGGACCCCGTAAACTATTTTATATCATTGTTCATGGGTAGGCAGCACGGGAGGCTAGAACCTGACCGAAGACATCGACAATGAAGGCATTCGCCGCTCAGCCCGCTCTCAGATGATAATCGACACCATCGAGCGAGCTCTGGAAAAGATGATGTTCGTGGAAGCCAATATAGGCCGGACCCTTGAATCCAAGGATCTTTTCCAGGTCAAGCGCGAGGCCAAGACCGCCGTCGGGGAACTGAAGATAGCGGTTCAGATCCTGACCGGCCAGTTGGAATTCTAGGATGGAGCCCGATACGCGGCTTCTGCTGGCCCTCGACGTAACCGATAGTGAAGCAGCTTACAGGATAGCGAAAGCCACGGCCCCCTATCTGGACGGGATAAAGGTCAACTACCCCCTGGTCCTGAACTGCGGGCTCGAAATGGTCACCCGGTTGGCTCGGCTCAGGCCGGTAATCTGCGACTTCAAGGTGGCCGACATCCCCAATACCTCCAGGCTCATCGCCGAGGCGGCCGGGGAGGCCGGAGCCAGGGGACTGATAACCCATGGCTTTGTGGGCGCCAACAGCCTGAAGACCCTCAAGGAGACCTTTCCCGGCGACCTCTATGTCGTGGCCCAGATGTCCCATCCCGGAGCCGGGCAGTTCTTCGACCCGGTGGCCCTGGATATCGCCAGGCTGGCAGCCGAGGCTGGAGCCAGGGGATTGATCGGCCCGGCCACCCGGCCCGAGTGGGTGACCCGGCTGAAGGAGGCCGCCCCGGGACTGCTCCTTCTGAGCCCGGGCGTGGGAGCCCAGGGCGGTGACCCGGCAGCGGCCCTGAAGGCCGGAGCCGATTTTCTGATCGTAGGCCGCAGCTTCTACCTGGCCGAGGACCCGGCCGGCGCGGCCCGGGAGTTGGCGGCGGGCATAGCCGGTAGCCTGGAGGGTTGAGATGCTGGAGGTGGGGAACCTCCACCGCGCCTTCGGTCTGCGTCCGGTATTGCAGGGTGTCGAGCTTTCAGCGTCGAATGGCGAGGTGGTGGCGCTCTTTGGACCCAACGGGGCCGGGAAGACCACCCTGCTTCGCATCTGCGCCACACTATTACGACCCGATAGGCATCCCCATCACCCCGAACTGAAGATCGACGGTTTCGATATCCTGACCGACGGCCGGGAGGCTCGCTCCCGGCTGGGCTACCTGGGACATCACTCCGGCTCCTATCCGGAGCTGACCGCCACCGAGAACCTGCTCTTCACGGCCCGACTACATGGCCTGGCAGAGCCAGACATCCGGGTCGAAGCCATGCTGAAACTCGTTGGTCTCGACCACCGGGCAGGGGAGCCGGTGGCCGGCTACTCTTTTGGCATGGTCCAGAGGCTTGGACTGGCCAGAGCTCTGTTGCATGACCCCACGACCCTGCTTCTGGACGAGCCCTTCCAGGGCCTGGACCCCAGAGCCACCGGAGTGCTGTACGACCTGGTCAGCAAAGCCCGGGACCAGGGCCGGGCCGTGATCCTGGCCACCCACGACATCGCCAGGGGTCTGGAACTGGCCGACCGGGTGACGGTGCTGACCGACGGGAAGGTGAAATGCCTGGAACCGGAGGATGGCCGGGCAGGTATCGAGCAGGTTACCCGGAAGATGGGAGGTATCGATCCATGAATCCACTCCTGGCCCTGGTATACAAGGAGCTGAGGGTGGAGCTGCGCTCAAAGCAGGCCTTGATGGGCTCCCTGGTCCTGGCCGTCCTCATCCTCTTCACCTTCCGGATCACCTTCTCCCTGATGGATGAGAAGCCCGATTCGGAGTCCCTGGCCCCCGGGGTCATCTGGTCTGCGGTCATCTTCGCCGGTCTCGGCCTGGTTGGCAGCTCGTTCAACAAGGAGGTGGACCGTCACACCCTGGAGGGGCTCTGGATGGCCCCGTTGAGCCGCGCTCACTTGTTCGGAGGCAAGCTCGCCGGCAATCTGGTGTTACTCTATCTGGTGGAGGGGATCATCGTCCTGGCCTTCGCCGCCCTCTTCTCGCCCGACCCCTTCGCCGGCCAGGGTCCGCGATTGGTGGCCATACTGGTCCTGGGTGGGCTCGGCTTCGCCGCCATCGGCACCCTGATGGCAGCCATGACCTCCCGGGTCCCGGGGTCATGGGTCCTGTTGCCGCTCCTGGTGGTGCCCTTGCTCATCAAGACCGTGCTGGAGATGGCTGTGGCCGCCACGACATATCTTATCGAAGGCGACCTGGGTCTCTTCAACGGCGCCCTCTCCCTGCTACTACTCTATGATATCATCTTTGTTCTGGCAGGACTGAGATTGGCCGAGTATGCCCTGTAGGATGCTTTGGAAAGGATGGGGAACCCAAAACCCGTATTGCCCGGAACCCGGAACAGTACGATATTGATATGGAGAACGAAGTGAGAACGAAGTGAATGGAGATGGAAGTGAACGAGTTGCCAGAGGTTGTCAAAATGGACTATTCAGATTCTTCTTTCAGGGGGATATGACGGCTCTCGGCATATCGGTGGAGAGCCTCGAAATCGATCCTGAGGATATTGGCAGCCTTGGCGATGGACTCCTCGGCGACGGTCAGCACCCCTTCATCCATCAACTGGGCCGTGGACTTGCGCCCGGTCAGGCTGGCATTCTTGACCGATAGTCCGAACTCACGCAACATATGACGGTCGAAGACCTTCTGGACCGTGATGTTGTTCTGGGGGTCGTAGCGGGTCACCAACATCTGCAAGATGGACTTTATTCGCTCCTGTTCGCTGATCATCAGTGGGCCTCCGGCGTGGCAACCGGTAGTAGATAGACCTTATAAACGGGTTGCCTGCCGACCGCCCACCGATAGCCGATATGTCCATCAAGGTCCAAAATGGCCGGTTCCAGGGGTGTGTGGTCTTCATCTTGGTCGTGAATATGCCTGCGGGCGCTTCCAGAATGAGGAACCGGAAGGCGATGGGCCGGCGGGGGAGCGGCTGGGAGGCGAGCGGCTGGGAGCGGGTGGCGAGTGAGCGATGGGCGGTTGCACGAGGGGATGGGAATGGCGGGCGAGCGGTTGGTGACGGACCGGCGTCCGAAAAGATACTTATCATGGCAAATCCTTTTACGCCGTCCATATCATGAACAGATGGTGCCGAGATAGCAAAGCCCGGTAATGCGCGGGCCTGGAGAGCCCGTGGGACTTGTTTCCCTCGGGGGTTCGAATCCCCCTCTCGGCGCCTTGCCCCTTATCGGTCGGAACCGAACCATGGACGATGCCCAGGAAAAATTGCTGAAGAACTTCCTTCTGGTCAAGAAGGGTGATAACCCCTCCAGCCAACGGATGGTCCGGACCTACTTCAACCAGCCGGCCCACAGGAAGGCCATCGATGACGGGCGGCGGGCATATCCCCTGGAATTCGTGGAACACCTTCATATCCTGATCCCCGAGACCTATCTTCAACAGATATACCAGGAGGTGGTCCGTTCGATGGCCGAGAAGATGGAGCGGGCGATGGTGATGGTCTGCACGGTATCCCAGCCGGTGGAGGATGTGGCCGAGGTGGAGGTCATCGGGTTCATGAACATGGAGGCCCTGGAACGGGAACTGGGTCCGCTCGAGCGGTCTCACCATGGCATCAATGTGGCTTTGCTTCAGGATCACTGTCGCAGAATGTCGGTGGGCAACACCCTCTATTCCCATGTCCATACCCATACCAGCGTCGGCAATATCGAGATATCGTTGGCCGACAAGCTGGCCTACCGGATGGGACAACTGGCCTATTTGGCCACCCTGCATGAGAACGGGGGCCTGGCCCTGGTCCCCTATCGGATGGATTCAAAGGTCTACCAGGACAAGGACTCCTTCGATTACACCCATTTCAGGGATTTCACCCTGGCGGTCATCTGCGACCACCCGTTGGCCCATGACAGATCGGTACTCAACGACTTTACCCGTCATGTCAATCGCATGCTGATAGAACATCAACGAGGATGAATGGAATGGCCCGAAGAAACCGACGCTCTCGCTCATCGCGCAGTGAAAGGCCCGTGAGAAACCACCGGCCGACAGCGCCGCCACCGGGACCGGCAACCCGGAACTTCGTTGTGGTGGGTCATCGCGCAGCCACCTCGCCCAGGTTCAAGTTATCGGACCTCCCTGGAAGCGGGGGGCGATTGGACCTGCTCTGCCGCAGTGTCAACTCGGCCCTGTTCCTGTCCAACGGCCTGCGCCGGGACACCCAGCTCTGGATGGTGTTGCGAGGTGCGCCGGGGCCCGATGTGACCCTCCGGTTCGACGGCCGGCGGGCTCGCTACCTGAACCCTGACGAACGTTCCACCGGAGCCCTGGTCAGACACGCCCTCATCAAGCTGGAGGAGAGCGAGCTTCAGGCGCACAAGGATGTCGCGGCCGGGGGGGATGAGGCCGGAGCCATTCCCGAAGACGGAACACTCCGGAAGGGCGGAACTCCCGAAGAGGATGATACCGAACCCGGAGCCGGATCCGGATCCGACCCTAACCCCGATCCCACTGTCGGTGAGCTGGAACGGACACCCGGGGTCTTTGTGAGCCGGGCCGGCCTGGCTGAGGCTCTGGCCCGACTGGCCGAGAGCGGTGCGCGTCTGCTGGTGCCGGAGGAGAACGCGACCCAGGCCGCCCGGGTCCTGGAGGATATGTCGGTGGCCCTTGAGAACCGGGAACCGGAGCTCGGCGAATCGGCCCCGACCCCGGGTGACGATGACCTGGCGCTGCCGGATGCCCGGAAGGTTGGCGGGGATAACCTCGCCGGGGGGTCCGGGGAAGGGGAAGCTATAGAGGCCATTGAGGCCACGCAGACCATTGAGACCATAGATGCCCCAGACGACCCGGCACCCAAATGGGCCTTCGTGCTTGGTGACGACCGGGACCTGAACGATAAGGAGATGGCACTGGTCGATACCCACGACGTCGCCAGAGCGGGGTTGGGAGCCCGGAGCCTGCTCACCTCCCATTGCATCGTGCTGCTACATGCCATACTCGATGAGCTGGCAACACAGGGCCGGGGCTAGCGCCATGGCCTTCACCCACCTGCCGGCCGACCTGCTCGAGAGGGATCTGCGACATCGGGCCAGAGTGGCCATCGGCTGCAAAGACAAGGCTAACCTCGAGCGACTCGGGCAGGCCCTGGCCGCCAGGTTCGGCGACACCGGGATAGAGCTGTTGGGAGCGACCGATGGTGAAGAGCTGGTCGAGATGATGGCCTCGGACAGTGTGGACGCGGCGGTTAGGGGGGTGCTACCGGCCCATGATGTGAAGGAGGCCCTGGCCGCCAGGTTCGGCGCCCCATCCGGGAAGCTGGAGCTTCACCGGGCGGTGCTGGTGGAAGTCAACAGAGCCCTGCGATTGGTGGGGCCTGTGGGTATCGATGAGGGAAACACCCTGGAAGAACGGTTGAGCCTGGCCCGAAAGGGAGCCGGTTTGCTGGAGAGCCTCGGGCGCCTGGTAGCCACATCACCAGGGCCCTCATCAGCCCTGCCTGCCCTGGCAGATCCACCCACTCTGCCTGCCCAGCATGGCCTGCCTGATCCACCTGCCCATCCGGTTCCACCCAACCAGCCTGTTTTGTCTATCACACCCAAGGAGCCTGCCTTGCCTGTCTCGTCCACCCAGCCTGCCTTGCCTGCCTCGAAAGTCAATAGCCAGATGGTCGAGGAGACAGAGGGTTGGAAGCCGAACATCGGTGTGCTCTCACTGGGACGGATGGAGGACCGAGGACGCTCGACAGCCATCGCCGCCTCCCTGAAGGCCGGTGAGGAGCTGACCACCAGCCTGCTCGATGAAGGGTATCGGGCTCACCACTTCGACATCCGGATCGAGCGGGCCGCGGCCGAGTGTGACCTGCTGCTCACACCCGACGGCACCCATGGCAACCTCATCTTCCGGACCCTGCACTACCTGGGTGGTGTCCCGGCCTGGGGCGCCCCGGCCCTGGGTCTCTGGCCCGAGGTGGTCTTCATCGATTCGTCGCGGGCCAGGGCCTCTTTCACAGCCCCGGTGAGACTTGCTGCGAGAATCTCCCAGGTCGAGGTTCTGCAGGAGAGGACACCGGAGGTGGCTGAGGCTGCGAGAATCTCCCAGGTCGAGATTCTGCCGAGGCCTTGAAGCCTGGTTCAAGACCGAAGACAGCTTTGCTGGTTGAGGCTGCGAGACTGAGCGGTAGCGAATGTCTGCAGGAGAGGGCACCGGAGGTGGCTGAGGCTGCGAGAATCTCCCAGGTCGAGGTTCTGCAGGAGAGGACAGCTTTGCTGGTTGAGGCTGCGAGACTGAGCGGTAGCGAATGTCTGCAGGAGAGGACACCGGAGGTGGCTGAGGCTGCGATGCTGAGCGACAGTGAGAGCGTGCGGCAAAGGAGAGCCCTTCCGGGTCTCTCTTTCTCGCGTCATTATCGATCGGTTCAGAATCCTGGATCGTGTAGGTCCGCTTTTATATCCCTTGTCACCTATTACCCCCACGACCCAAATGAACCGCGTCAAGATCATATCCGATGCCGCCGACCTTATCTCATTGCTACGAGCCGTGGAGACCCCTGCGAAGCGTGAGGTATTCACCGCCATCCTGAAGGACTGGATCACCAGGGGCGAGATTCTGGAGAAGTACGGAGAGGACGGGCTCGCCGCCATAAATCTGTTCGAGAAATTGAAATTCGTCGAGACCAAATGGGAGCCTACCGGCGTGAAGGTGGAGAAGGCCTACCGCTCCTACTACCAGTCATTCCATCTGAATACCACCATCAGCTTCGCCGAGGCCCAGGAGTTGCTGTGGGTGGCGATAATGCCCCCTGATGAATATGACCCGCTGGAGGACAAGCTGGTCGAACTGGTGGGTTCCAAGGGCTGCTTCGGTGGTGATGTGGCCAAGGGCATGGACATCTCACCGCTGACCCTCAAGGGATTGGTGAAACGCTCTGCCAAGATAGAGTTCAAGGGTCATAACATAGTACCCACGGATTTCAATGGACCATGAACAAGCTACCCGACATCGATCGCTCCATGCCCGGTGAGACCTCCCGACCCGCTAACGGTTCCGTTAACGCCGATGAAACGAAGAGGTCCGAGAGCGTCACCCCCGGACCGAGCAGGGTCAAACGGACCAGTCTCACCAGGTCGTCCCGACCATCCCAGCCGCCCGAACCCCGGTCGACCGAACCACAGTCGACCGAACCTCATATACCTGACGGGGACGATATCGAAGAGGTTACCCGGGCCGCCCCCTTTCTGGACAAGCTGGATCGGGAACACCTATCCCCACTGGCCGGTCTGTTCCTGGTATCCTTCTTCTTCTTCATCTACTTCAACATCATCCAGGGCGAGGATGATCCCTATCCGTTGCTGGGTTTCACCCTGCTGGCCTCCCTCTTCGGCGCCGCCGCCTCGTGGTTCTGGCTGAAGGCCGACCAACTGGACCGGGTGCAGGCCAATTTCCTGGCCGCCATCCTGGCCGCCGTGGGTCTGGTGGTCCTCTACACCGGGGCCAAGGACTTCGGTTCCGATGCCTGGAAGATGCTGGTGTCGGTCTTTTTGGTGACCCTTGGTACAATCTGCTTCCTGATGGCCGGTGTGGTAAAGAGACTTTAAAGAGTAGTCCCTGGGAGCCGTATGCCCCGGCTCGGAGTTCCCTTCCTGTTAGCTGTCGCCATCGTGTTGACCTTCATCATCATGGTGGCCGGCGAACAGGATGCCCGGGCTCATTCTCCGACCCCCGATCCCTACGATATCGCTCCGGCGGCGCCTGGGAACGCGCCGCCTCTGGGGGCTTCCACCGATCCGGACCCGGCGGTCATACCCGGCGGGCCACCCTGGTATGGCGAGGTCCAGATAGTCGTGTTGCTCATCCAGTTCCCTGACCATCCTGCCTCGGTCGACCATGACGCCGCCTATTTCGAGGATCTGCTCTTCGCCCATGAATCGGGCTCGATGTGGGACTTCTACAACGAGAACTCCTACGGCGCCTTCTCCATCAACGGCACGGTGGTACCCCATTGGATCAACGCCACCCACAACATGAGCTACTATGGCGATCACGAGTTCTCCAATTCCGAGGCCCAGGGGAACGCCCAGACCCTGGTACGGGAGGCGGTAAAGGGCGCCGACCAGTACATCGACTTCGGCCCCTTCGACGAGGATGGCGACGGTTACGTGGACCATGTCGCCCTGGTCCATTCGGGACCCTGTGACGAGTCCAACGGCGGGGGCGGACCTGACAATGACCCGGCCATCTGGTCCCATCGTTGGGGCATCAATGCCGAGCAGGTTGACGGGGTCAATGTCACCGGCTACTTCATGCAGGGCGAAGGCACACCCATGGGGGTCTTTGCCCACGAGTATGGTCACAATCTGGGCCTGCCCGACCTCTACGACACGGATTACAGCTCCTCGGGCATCGGCAAATGGGGCATAATGAGCGGCGGTAGCTGGAACAACGGGGGTAAGACCCCGGCCCAGTTCTGCGCCTGGTCCAAGATATTCCTGGGCTGGCTGGAACCGATCGTCCCGGATAACACCTCGGCCAATCTGACGGTTCCCAGGATCGAGGATCACGCCGTCGTCTACAAACTGCCCATCGGGGGCCTGGATTCCTCCGAGTACTTCCTGTTCTCCAATCGCCAGAAAACGCTATACGACACCTACCTGCCCGGCCATGGCCTGCTAATATGGCATGTGGACGACGAGGCCTCACAGCCCAACGACGGGCATCGGCTGGTGGACCTGGAGGAGGCCGACGGTGATGATCAACCCACCGAGTCCACAGACCCCTGGGCCAACTCCACATCCGGGTTCCATGATGGCTCGACACCCAACGCCCACGACTACGATGACACCTCCACCGGATTCGCGATCCGGAACATTTCCCGTTCGGGAGATAACATGACCGTGCGGGTGACCATGCCGCGAAATGTTGCCGTCGTTGGTCTGGGACCGGCCCTGGTGGAGCTGAATATCGCCACCGAACTCAGGATGGTGGTCCAGAACCGGGGTTTCTTTGACGAGAACGATATCATAGCGCATCTGCGGGTCATTGACGACGAGGGTGTCGAGGTCTTCAATGCCTCGACCGTCATCGAGACCCTTGAAGCCAGCGCTTCCATCTCACTGACATGGGAGTGGACCCCTCTGAGCCGGACCGAGCATCGCCTGGAAGGTTGGATCAACTGGTCCGATGGTAAGCCAGGGGATGATTCACGCGCCTTGGCGGCCAACGTGACCACCATCCTGATGTACGAGGATCTTGAGGGCGATACCGGCAATTGGACCACAAGTAAAGATGATGCTCTGGTACAACTGTGGCATCGAACCGACAGGGATAGCTTCAGTGACGACCATAGCTACTGGGCCGGCCAGGCTTCCAGGGGCACCTACCTGGACAACATGGACCAGTCCCTCATCACCCCCCGGCTCAACCTGAGCGGCCTGGCGCAGGTCACCTTCGCCTTCTACCACAAGTACCATAACGAGCTGGATTTCGATGGAGGGGGCGTGGACCTGTCCACCGACAACGGCTCCACCTGGCAGCGACTGGAACCAGACGAGGGTTACGATACGACCATCGCCGCCCTGGGCTGGGAGCAGGCCTACACCGGCGGCTCGGAAGGCTGGAAGCTGGCCAGCTTCAACCTGACCGACCATCTGAACCAGACCGTTCGTTTGCGTTTCAGATTCGTATCGGACGCCGGCGTGGTGGACGAAGGATGGTTCATCGACGACGTGGTCCTCCACGGGACCTACCTTCGGGATGTGGATGTGGCGGTCACCGAGGATGAGCTGGCAATGCTCCCGGGGGAGAGGGCGCCCTTCCAGCAGTGGGTGACCAACAGCGGAGGTGAGCCGGCCGACTTCGACCTGACCGCCGAGACCCCGGAGGGCTGGGACCTGGAGATGCCGGCGACCATCGCCATCCAGCCTTCCTGTACCACCAAGATACCCCTGAACCTGACCATCCCGGAAGACGAGTGGGCCGGCAACTACACCATCGCTCTGACAGCCACTCATGCCAGCGACGAGAACGTGACCGCCAGCCTTTCCCTGCCGGTGGAGGTCCTCAAGGTCCACGGTCTTGAACTGACCCCGGGAACGGTACCGACCCAGGGAGTCCCCGACCAGTGGATCCCCCTGGTCATCTCCCTGGCCAATACCGGCAATGTCCACGAGACCGTGGAGCTGGAGCTGGAGGGGCTGACCGGCTGGATCGAGAACGAGACCGTTGTTCTGCGTCCCAACGAGAGGTTCACCGATCTGACGGTCTGGGTCAAGGTCCCATCCTGGGCCAACGCCTCCCAGGAGTTCCAGGGTTTGCTAAAGGCCGGCAGCCCCAATACCACGGCCGAAGCGGATATCATCGTGGTGACGGCCCAGGTATACGGTGTGAACGTGACCCTGTACACCGAGGCGTTCCTTATCCTGCCTCACACCGATCACTCGGTCGTATTGACAGTGAACAACACCGGGAACGGTCCGGCCCAGGTCAACGCGACGCTGGACATTCCCAAGGACTGGAATGCCAGTCAGACCGAATTCACGGCCCTGCTCGACAGGGGAGCCAACCGCTCCTGGACAGTGAACCTCACCCCGGCCTGGGAGCTGGTCAACGAGACCAAGGAACTGAACGTGGTAGCCACCTCGGGCAACGCCACCGACCGGGCCTACCTGAACCTGACCTACGACCAGCTATTCGATCTGCAGGTGGAGCCCCTGGCCGGGAAGGTCATGGTCCTGCCCGCAATATCCTATATCGATCATGTCAACCTCACCAACAACGGCAATGGCCCCGAGAACATCACATTGCAGGCCTGGACCACCGGAGGGGGCCTGGGGTGGATCTTCCTTCCCCAGGTGAACAATCTCACCCTGGAATCGGGGGAGAACGCCTCGATCGAGTACCTCGTACGCGCCCCGTCCGGAGCCCTGGCAGGCAGTCAGGCCACCCTGTGGATGGTGGTCAGTTCGGGCGATAATGTCAGCCAGGGCCTCAACGGTGTGGCCCAGGTCGAGAAGATCCACGGACTATCACTGTCGGGAGACCAGGGAAGGATCATCACCGGTCAGGGCCAGAACCGGACCTGGTCCATCGAGGTCACCAATGAGGGCAACGCGCCGACCCAGGTGAACCTGACCCTGGCAGGCAACGAAAGCTGGGAGTTCGGTTGGGTGACCGATTCCAGTCTGGAGCTGGCCGTGAACGAGACCAACGAGGCCATCGCCTGGATCATCGGCAACGGCTCGGTGCTCAACGGTACCGAAAGTCTCCTGACCATTACCGCCCGAACGGTCGGAGTTGATATCAACGAGACCACGACCCTGGTCATGGGTCCCTATTACGGAGCCGAGCTTACGCTGGATGCGAACCAGACCCATCCGCTGACGGTGGTGCCCGGGAGCCCGGCGCAATACGACCTGACACTCCGGAACAACGCCAACCTGGAGCAGATATACAACCTGTCCGGCATCGTACCCCTGAACTGGTCCGGGGAATGGACCATCGGGGATATCACTCTGGAGCCCTGGGATCCCGTCAGTGTGACCCTGCGGGGTGTCCCGAAGGCCGGCGCATACATGTCACCCGGTACACCGGGCATCTTCTCACTGTATGCCAGGGACCTGGAGCAACGGGTCAACGCCACCCTGAACCTGAGCTATCTGGCCGGCGCCTATCATGGTCTGAACCTGACCGGTCCCGAGGCCCTCCAGACAGTACACCGGGTTCATAACAACACCTTCCGGTTGAATGTCACCAATCTGGGCAATGTACCGGCATTGCTGAACCACACCCTGACCGGTTCCCCACCTGGTTGGTCCTGGAGCCTGGACCTCAACAGCTCTTGGCCCCTGGTACCGGGAGACCACCGCAACGTGACCCTGGAGATCCGGCATGCCCAACAGGCCCTGGGTCTCAGCCAGACCACCATCGAAGTGACCTTCGCAGACCAGTGGGGTAACGCCAGCCATGAGCTGCTGCTGGAAGTGGCGCCGATCTATGGTCTGGAGATCGAGGGCCCGCCGATGCCTATCATGATCGACGACGGGGACAACAAGACCTTCGAGCTCACCATCCACAACCGGGGCAATATG
>CAYSUX010000051.1:639-14252 GCA_964434315.1 uncultured archaeon | reverse complement strand
ATGGCTCATGGCAAAGATGAAGGATGAGAAGAGTATCGTCGCCAGGACCGGGGTGTCCATCTCGAAATCGCCGCCGGTGATGTAACGGTGGGCCGCGACCCGTTTTCTGGAAGGATGGGAATCGACAAAGAGCATCAGCAGCCCCATCAGAAGCACCCGGTCCATCAGCTCCTCCATCACACTGGCCTCGGCCAGACCGAACATCCGGGTCCACAGGGCCGAGTCGGCTATCGATGACGGCACATGGCTCTCGACCCCGAAGGCGCTCAGCAGCAACTGGTAGGTGATGAAAATGGCATAGGTGGCCGAGAAGAAGAGGGCTATCAGGACTATCCCATTCTCCCTGAAATCCGGTGGTTCTTCCCCGGTGGGCTCTTCGGTAAGGTCCCGAGGAGGTTCCGGTCCGCCACCATCCGGAGAGATCCAACCCTCCCTATCATGCCCGGACCCGGGCCTCTGCCGGCCCCGGCGAATAGCCTGGACCAGCTCCCTGCCATCCTTCAGGATAAGGACCGCGAAGGAGCCCAGGATCATGGCTATGATGAACAGGAAGTAGACTACCGAGAAGTAACCCCCGGGGACGGGAAAGAATGACTCGACCTTGTGGTCCAGCAGCTTTGGCGGCACTGTGGCCAGGGCCGGGAATATGGCCAGAAAGCTAAAGAATGTCAATATCCAGAAGGGCACGACCATCAGGACCCAGAGCATGATATTGGAGTCCTGGTCCGCCCCGGCTATCGGCTGACCTCCGGGGGTGCCGTAGCCCATGTAGGCCGGCTGGTCCGGATATCGGAGCTCAAGGGAGGATGCCGAGGGCCCGGCAATGGTATCATGGAGCTCGGCAGGGGTATCGCGGTGGAGCTCGGCAGGGGTATCGCGGTGGGGTTCGGGAGGCTCCCGGTATCCGGAACCCGGTTCATCCGAGCCGACTTCGTTTGGGTTTCCCTTGCGCATTATTTCATCCAGGGCAGCGCCCCTGAATATAAGGACTTTGGGTCTCTATCAGTGCGGGCTTTGGGTCTCTATCGGTGCGGGCTTTGGTCATCCCTGCCGGGAAAGGGGTGGCACGGCTTTCGATCCATGAAGGGAACATATCGCACAACACACCGTACATAACTTCACTCTTCACTCCACATTACATCTTTCGAACTCACCCGGAATGAACACCTTGCAAAGGCCCCCGGACCAGGGGATATGGGATATTTGTGGGAAGTCCCACGCCAGCCATATATAGCGACAATCCCGGAAGACCTACAGGCCTGAAGTATCGGGCCGGAGTGATAACATGAATGAAACGATCCGAACCCTTGCAACCCTGGCCCTGGTGGCCTTCATGCTCTTGCCGATCCTACCGGCAACAGGGGCCGAATGCTCACGAGCCGGCGAGGGTTCGTCTGGTTTGTCGTTGGTCTCCTGGACGATCGAAGGAAAGATCGAGGGCCAATACCAACAGATATCGAACCAAAGAGAGATATACAATCAGGGAGAGGGGCAGGCGGCCGTATCCGAGCTTTTTGCGCTACCTGGCAACACCACCCACATCAGCCTTCAGGTAACCTCGGGGTTGAACGTCTTCACCCTCTCCCAAACCGACCGTCCGTTGAGTGTGGCCGAGTTGAAGGCCTCCTCGAACACGGTGTTCTACCAGACAATGGATCAGGCCGAGACCCGCGACCACATCGATGAGCTGGTCACCCGCCATTCGGAACCCGCCCTGCTGGCCCTGGGAAACGGGAGATTGCTGGTGATGGAGTTCGCCCTGGAGCCTCGCTCCTTTGCCACCATCGAGATCGAATACACCCGGCCGGTGCTCAACTCCGCTGGATTGAACAGCCCTGAGCTATCGCTGATGCCTTCGATGACCATCGACGGCGATCATGGCCCGATGCGGGCCGATGAGTCCGGGACCGTTGACATCGGGATCGGTTCACTCTTCAATCTGGAAGGCCTCTACTCGCCAACCCACGACATCACGGTCGTGAGGGAGGGGCTCAAGAACGCCTCGGTCATCTGGACCGGGTCGGCCCATGTCGGCGAGACCATGAGCCTCCATTACAGCGAGCTGACCGACGCGTTCGGTGCCGGATTGCTCAACTACCGTCTGGACGGCAAGACCATGTTCCAGGAGGACGAGGACGGCTACTTCATGTTCCTCTTCACCCCCAACACCGAGGAGTTCGCCGACCAGGCGCTTCCCAAGGACATCGTCTTCGTCATCGACACCTCCGGAAGCATGGACGGGGACAAACTGACCCACGCCCGGAAGGCCCTGAAGGGTATCCTGGATATCCTGAATCCAAACGACCGGTTCACCATCGTTAGCTTCAGCCAGGACACCGAGCGTTACACCGAGGGCCTCAATCTGGCCGACAGCGAGGGTGTGAGCTCGGCCAAGGCCTATGTCGATTCCCTTTCCGCCGGGGGCTCCACCAATATCAACGCGGCCGTTCTGGAGGCCCTGGATATCCTGGATATGGAGCAGGAGGCCGGTCGTCCGGGCGAGATCTTCTTCCTGACCGACGGTGAGGCCACCACGGGGGTGACCAACAGCGGCTCCATCCTGTCCAATGTCCAGGACCGGAACCAGGTCCAGGAGGTTGGAGCGACCATCTATGTCTTCGGCATCGGGACCGCGATCAACACCTTCCTGCTGGACAGCCTGGCATCGAACAACGATGGCTCCACCGACTACATCACCGAGGACCGGGATATCGACGAGGTCCTGACCACCTTCTACGATACCATCGCCGCTCCGGTGCTGACCGACATCACCCTGGAGGTGGATGGCGTCGAGGTCCTCTCCCGCTTCCCCGGGGACATACCCGATCTCTACCGGGGCGGGGAGCTGAACCTGGTGGGCATGTACGCCTTTCTGGAGCTCGACACCGAGGGGAACCCGAGTCCCACAGACGAGGTCCCCGACGAGATCATCTTTTACATCAACGGCACGACGACCACCGGCGATGTCAGTTACATCCACAGCTTCGACATGTCGGAACCGGGTCAACATACCTACCTGCCCAGGATATTCGCCACCCGGGCTGTCGGTGAGTTGCTCCAGCAGAACAAGCAGGCCGGCGAGACCGAAGAAAGGATCGAGCTCATCGAACATTACGGGAGAAGGTACGGCATCGAAACCCCCTACACAACCCTGGCCCTGGAGCCGGACCCGATCTTTGACAGTGATGGCTTTCGCAAACTGACCGGGGAAGCCTCGGTGGAGGCCTCTTTGCTCATCCACTCCTACAGTCGCTCCCGTTTCGCCGGCGCCGGCCTCGCCGATAATGCCCGCCTGGTGGGAGACCGGACCTTCGTCAACCTGGACAACATCCATGTGGAGAGCACTCTGCTACCCGATACCCAGGTCATCGAGCTGGAAGGCCAGGCCCTGGAGGAGTGGTTGAACGACCGGATAGATGTGGACCGATTCGTCCGTTTTGCCAGTGTCGATTACTTTACCCTGGCCGAGGACCCCAAGGTCCGGGATATCCTGGCGATGGGCACCGAGGTCATCTTCACCGACCAAAACGAGGTGATCGGTGTCACCAAGGGCAACCTGCTCCTCTTCATCCGGGAGCTGGAAGCGCGCCGCTGGGGCGATAATCTATCGGTGACCTGGGAGACCAGTGAGCCCGCCACCTCGAACCTGTACTACCGGCTGGTGACCACCGAATCGGCCCGGGAATGGCAGATGGCCCGGGACCCGAGCTTGAACCTGGCTCACAATATCACCCTTGACCTGCCCCTGGGGGTCTATGACTTCTATGTGGTCTCCAGCGATCCCCAGGGCAATATCGCCCTCAAGGATGACGGTGGTTCCTATTTCTCCTTCTACAATCTTCCGGTGGTCATCACCCAGGTGAGAGCCAATATCGGCTACGCGGGATTCTTTGGTGAACCGGTCACCATTCGCTGGTACACCAATCTCCCGGCCAAGGGGGCGTTGTACATCAAGGTGGGCGCGAACGGGGTATGGCAGCATATGGGCTCCACTGACAGGGACATGGTACACGAGGTGACATTCACCATCCCGTACGACCCGGTCTATGACTACGATATCGATGTCACCTTCTATGTCACCGCCCAGGTCGATGAGTATCTGCTGGAAGGGGAACCGTACCAGCTCACCTTCGTCCTCTCGGGCTCTGCCATGCCTTCCTATCAGGCATCCTTGATACTCATCGTGATGTCGGTTCTGGCGGTGGCGGTGTTGATCATGACCACCCGGATCGAAAGCAAGAAGAGGTGAGCTTGATTGGCACCCGGACCCCGCAGCCTGCCGGCCTGCCTGACGCTCTTGATACTAGTCAGCTCAACCTTTCTGGCCATCATGGTCACCGCCGGAACCCCATTGGCCCGGGAAGCCACCCTCACCACCGACGCGCCCATGGTCAGGGGACTGGTCTACTCGGAGTCGACCGGGTCCCTGGCCTACATCGACGGGAGTCCGAACCTCACCCTGGTGGAGTACCCCGGGTCAGGGGTCGGGCTAGAGGCCGGACCAGAGGTCGGGGTCAATAACAGGGCGATCCCGGAGCCGACCGCTTTTCAACCCTCGTCCACCGCCGCCGGGTTGACCGCGGTGGTCGCCCTGCCCGGCGATCAACTGGCCTGGGCCGACCGGGACGGCATGGTCGGGACCTTCGATATTCGCCTGGAGCGGGTCAGATTGGCCGATAGCCGGCTCGATCCCATCACGACCCTGACGGTCTCACCCGACGGCAGGACCCTGGCCGCCGGGACCCTCACCACGGTGGCCCTGCTCGCCATCGACCCATTCTCGGTCACCGTCACCGATTCCCTGGCCACCGGCCCTGGCGTGACCCGACTGGCCTTCTCACCCGACGGTGAGCTTCTGGCGGTGGGGGGTATGAGATCGTCCATCGATGTCTACAACACCACCGACCGGACCCTGACCGGGACCTTCGACATCCCCGGGGATTGGGTCACGACCCTGTACAGTTACATGAACGGACCCACGGCCTGTCTGGTGGTGGGCACATCCGATGGTCAACTGAGGATCCATCGCCTTCCGGACCTCGAGCTGGCCGGAACCTACCAGTTGACGGCCTGGGCCAATGGCCTTGGAACGCGACCTGACCCGGATGGCCTGATGGCGGTCTGGCAACAGGATGGCAATCTTACCCTGCTTGATATATCCGATGTTCAGAACATCACCCTGGAGCAGAGCCTGCCCCATTCGGGGGCTCTCTATGCCCTGGCGAGCCTCTCCGGAGGCCGGGGTCTGGTGGCCGGCGGATACGGGGGGAACCTGAGCCACTGGAGCGAGGATAGTGACCGGGACGGCCTGGTGGATATCGTCGACCCTTTTCCCAAAGACGGGACCCAGTGGATCGATTCCGACGGGGACGGGTACGGCAACAATCGCTCGGGCCATTCCCCTGACGCCTTTCCCGCCGACCCGGCCGCCAGCCTGGATTCCGACAGGGACGGCCATCCCGACCGATGGAACAGCGGCCGGTCCGCGAGGCATTCCACCACCGGCCTGAGCCTGGACCGGTTCCCCCACGACCCAACCGAATGGGCGGACAGCGACCGGGACGGCGTGGGTGACAACCATGACCCGGCGCCCGATCTGGCCCTCATCCGCTACCCCTGGCAGTTGGATCTCCTGAAGCTGGCAGGTCTGCAACTGTTCGGGCTGGCCCTGATGAACCTGAAGCTCAACCTTCAGGGCCGCCGGAAGGTCCGAAGCCTTCAGCACCTGATCGATCCCGTTGAGAACTCCCCGGTCGCCCTGGCCATACCCGAAGCCCGCATCACCCTGGACCGGGTCAGGACCCTCCTCGGACAGGGTCGAAGCTTCGCCGCCGGCAGGCTGCTGAGAGTACTCGATTCAGAACAGCGGATCCAACATGACCATTATCGACAGGCCAGGGCCGAGATCCAGGCGGCTCGCGAAGATATGAACCAGTATGGGATCAGACCCCCCGAGGCCGCGCCGACCCTGGAACAGGCCGGTCAGGCCATCGACCGGGGAGATTTCGACCAGGGCCACAGGATGGCCCGCGACCTGCGCCTGAAGGTGAAGGAGACCCATCTTGAGCAGATGGCACGGGCCAAGACTGCCAATGCGGTCAATGCGGTCAATGCGGCCAAGACGGCCAAGAAGCCAGGAATGACGACCCCAAAGCCCCGACCGATGACGACCCCGAAGCCGGGTTCGAGGAACGGACCGGTCGAGTTCGAACCCGTTCCCGAGACCCGGTCGCCCAGGATCATCAACATCTCGTTGAAGGACTGCATCATCAACCGCAGCAACCTGAACCTGCTGGGCGATGAGGATGCCGGACAGTGATGGACCAAACAGCCTATCGTACCAAACACGCCACGGCCTGGTAGGCAATATTTGAAGGTTTTTTTGCAAAACCTACAATATCTTTATAAGAAATGGGTCAACAGGCCAGACGGACCTCCAGCCGATATAGCAGCAATAATAACGATTCATCACAGCGTCCTCCAAATCCTGGTGCAGGGGGTCCATTTTCTATATTCTTTCTTGTGTAGAGATGAGGCTACCCCTGGCCCGGAAGGATCTGGGAGAACCATATTCTCCAGCCACCCACCCGAGATGGCAGGCAGGTCCACCGGTAACTCCTCCTGGAACTTGACGGCATAGATTTTAAATATTATCACATTCGACAGAATGTTGGGCTCTCTTGCACACTTCGATGGATCTCTTGAATCCTCAATTTGAGGGCCCCCTCTTTTTCTTCTTGCTGTTCTTCTATTCTATTTCTTCCGGATCCATCCATTTCTTCCAGAATGCCCTGTGCTTTCTGATTACTCTGTCCGTCCGTCCGTCCGTCCGTCTGTCTGTCTGTCCTTCCTGACCCATGGGATCGGAATTGGAAACCTCGGTGCGGCCGCGCCAGGAAGATTGGAAGGGATAGATATGCCCTGCCGCCTGCCCTGCCCGCCACCCCCCAGCCTGCCCACTTGCCAGCCCACCGCCTGCTAGCCTGATGACTTGATAGCCAGCCTGCCCGCCAGCTTGCTTGCCGCTGGCTGCCCGAATACAGACTCATTATCGAAACCAACGCCGCCATCCCTGAATCCTGAATCTCATGGTAAAGCACTCTTGACCGCCCGGTTATATAGAAAAGAAGGGTGCCAACCAACAGGACAGGTGCGGAGACCTCACCTTGGAAGATACGCCCCCAACTCCCCACTCTTTTTTTTAATTCGAAGGTCTCCGTACTCTTCCTCTTTTCCTCTATATCCGGTCGAGTCCGAGCTTGGCCTTGGCAAGCTTGGCATTATCTCACGGGATGGAGATTCCCTTGTTACTCCTTGGTTACTCCCTGGTTATAGTATGAGAACCACTTGCAAAACTCCCAGAGACCTCCCAGAGACCTCCCAGAGACCTCCCAGAGACCTCCCAGAGACCTCCCAGGAACCTCCTAGGAACCTCCAAGGAATCCCTCATGGGTCCTGGCGGCAGATCCATCCCGCTCCAAGACCGTTGCAATCGGCCGGACCCTCTTGGATACCATCGCGGGGACCCTGGCGCCCTGTCTGTCCATCTGGGAGATTTTAGCGGCCATCGGTCCATCTCAGGGACCTTGGCGGTCTTCCAGGCCCTCTTTGGACCCATCTTGGAAATTCCCATATGAATATAAGCTGGCTGACAGCTCATAAATAGTTTATGCTAAAAGACCCGGGAGCGACCTTACAATCGTTCAAAATAAGGGCAAATGCCTGTCGGTTGACTGTGGCCTCCGGGCCTGCCTGCCTGCTGCACTTGGCCGCCGCCGGGCCTGCTACCGCAACGAGATCAAGTTCGAGTTGTCAGAACTGTTCGGAGGGTAGATTGGTAAAAGGTAGATCAGGCACCTTTATTGCGTTCCACCATGGACATCATCAGTGCTCCACAGATGCCCAGGCGGCGGTCCAGGTCGTGATTTGGATCGCCACTGAAATCCAGGTCCCAGATATCCCCGATGGCCTTGAACTTCTGCTTGAAGATCGAAACGATCTGGCCGTTCAGCTCCACATTGTAGGTTTTGGGGATGAAGGCCAGGAAACTTATGAAACGACGTAGGGTGGTCATGAGGCCTCCGGCCTCGTATATTAGACCTACGATCTGTACCTGAGCGTCCAGTATCTCCCACTCATCCTTCATTATCGATTTGAGTCCCTTACGTTTGAGGTATCCCACAAGTTGCCCAGTGGCGGGGTCAGACACCGCGAACGCCCCTGTGAAATCAAGGACCTGCTTCTGCTTGATGAGCAAGACCTCTTGCTGCATGGAATCATCGGCGAATATGCGGATATCCTCCTTGAGCTTGAGTACCTTCTGCTTAACATAGCCTACCAGACCGCCCGAAGGGTCCAGGATTCTGTACTGCATTGCTACGGCAAGCACCTTCTGTTGTAGCTGGTAATGGTTCTGGTCCCAGGTCATTTGAGTCCCCAATGTGAAGGGTCCAGGATATATAAGATGACGGACCGCCTCATCCCACGCCCGTAGCCGCCGTTAGGCTAGGCTGGTCTGCTTGTATATTGATGTGAAGGATATAGAGTTTATCCTATGGGAACCTCCTTGTATCTCTCGACGGTAGACATCTGGATGTAGTTACATGAAGGTACGGTGATATGGCTAGTGGGAATGATCGCAATGTGGTTTATCATCCCATCCCACAAGCGGGCAGGCCAGTTCAACTCTCACCCTTCACGCCCAGTTCCTTGAATATCTGTCTGGCCTGGTTGGCGAAATCCTCCTTTTCGTCCCCCTCCAGGATCTGGCTCATGTCCCGGTACAGATGGGCCTGTATCAGCCTGAAGCCATGGTTCTCGGCCAGCTCGATGCCCCGGTCGAAGTATTCCTGGGCCTGCTCGATATCGCCCTTGAGCCGGAAGGCCTCTCCCAGGTTGTCGTATATCTGGGCCAGGGTCTTGCGATCCTTCATGGCCTCGGAGAGCACCAAAGCCCGGTTGTAATGGTCGATGGACCGGTTCAGGTCGCCATACTGGAACTCGATGATGCCCAGGTTGGTGATGGCCCGGGCGATACCCTGGTCATGGCCGGCCTGCTCGGCGATGTTCAGGCTCTTTTCCAGGTATTCCTTGGCCCTGGGGATATCCTCGAGCTGCCAGTGCATAACCCCCAGACCGTTGAGGATCTGGTTCTCCACCTCCGGGTCCTTCAACTCCCGGCACAGCTCCAGGCTCGCCTCGTACCTGGCCACGGCCTGGTCCATCTCCCCCTGGCGCAGGTAGAGCCCGCCCAGACTGGTCAGGACCTTGCCCATGCCGGTCCTGTCACCCACCGCGGTGTAGAGCTCCAGGGCCCGGTTCAGGTTGCTCTCGGCCCCGGGCCAGTCACCCACCTCGATGTCGACCTCGCCATGGATGGAGAGCAGGCCGGCCCGCTCGACCGGTGACAGCCCCTCGTGATCCAGTTCGACCTGGTGGTCGTGGAGCTCGTCGACATAGCCCTTGAATATGAGCTCGCGCCCCTTGTTCAGGACGATACGGGCGGCCCGCAGATGCTCATGGGCCTGCAGGAAGTGGTAGATGGAATCGATGGTGGAACGACCATCTTTGAAGTTCAGGTTGAACTCCCCGGCGTTGTGGTACATCTTGCGTCTCTGGTGCAGTGTCAGGCGGGAGAGTACGAAGCCCTTGAGCAGGTCGTGAAGGTAGTACTCGCCCTCGGCGTTCTGGTTGATGAGGGCATGACGGATCAGATTGGCGATGGACTCGTAATCCTGGTCCGATTCGGTCAGGAGGCCGTCCGCCGGCACCGGGTAACGGTAGACCGAGGCCTGCTGCAATACCTTCTTGTCGGCGTCGGGCAACCTCCGCATTATCTCCTCCTCGAAATAGACCTCCAGGTTGGCCACCTGGATCCTCCGCTCGGGGGTCTCGATGAGCTCCAGTGACAGGGGATGGCCGCTGGTCAGCTTGTAGAGCTCGTCGAAGAACTCCTCGGTTATCCCCCGGGCGGCCAGCAGGTCCTGGCTACTCTGGCGGTCCAGGCCCTCCAGCATGTACTCGCCCACGGTCTTCTTGAGGGCCACCTCCCGGCGGCTGTAGAACTCCGGGACCTGGCGGCTCAGGACCAGGAATCGAACATCGGTCAGCTCCTCCAGACCGAACACCAGGCCCTCCAGAAATGCCTTCAGCTCCCGGGTGGCCTTCTGGCTGTCATCCAGCACGATGAGGGCCTCGGAACGGTCCAGACCCTCCTTGAGCAGGCTGAGCGACTCGTTGACGCCCCGGTCCCCCTCCTTCAGGCCCGCCTTGCCCCGGCCCAGGGCCTCCAGGAACCTGGCGAAGGGAGATAGGAGGTTGTGCAGGGAGTCCCATTCATGGAAGGTGTACCAGAAGACGCTGCCAGGGTGGGAGTCAACGAAGTGGGAGGTCAGGGCCGACTTGCCGATGCCGGTGATGCCGTAGACCACCACCATCTTGCGTTGCTCGAGGAGTTCACGGATAGCCTTCTGTTCCCTCTCCCGGCCGAAGAATTGCCTTACGACCGGGGCGGTCTGGACATATTTGACGGCCTTGGGAGCATCCTCCAGACCGGTCAGGACCCGGGCCTCGGCCAGTTCGTCCCGGCCTTCCAGCTCCTCGATCTGTCGGATAAGGTAGAGAAGCCCCCGTTTACCCACCTCTGGATGGCGATGGATCAGCAGCTTCATCGCCTCTCCCAGGGGAAGCTCCCTGTCCTTTTCTCCCCTCTCTTTCTTCTCTTTCTTCTTGTCACCATAACCCTTTTCCTCCTCCTTGTCACCATCATCCTTTACTTCCTTACCGTCACCATCGTCCCTGATAATCAAATGGATACTCGAACCCAGGGCCTCCTGGCGAATGGCCCGGGACAGCTCCTCCCCCTCCCGGGTCAGAAGATAGACCTTGCGCCGCTGGGCCGCGCCTTTGACATTGGCCTGGCTCTCGGTCAGCAATCCCTTGTCCAGCATGGCCTTGAGGTTGCGGGGGATATGCTTGCGGGGTATGCCCGTGGCCGTCGATATCCCCTCCTGGGACAGCTCGGCGGGCATGACCCCGGTCGTCGAGGTGAGACGCGAGGCCACCTCCCCGAGGTGCAACAGGACCTTCTCCCTCCCGGTAAGGTTCATGAGCCTGGAAGTGGGTTGTGGATTATATGTTAACCGGTGCCAGGTGCCAGCTGCCAGCCAGATATCAGGTGTCAGCCAGGTGCCAGCCGATGTGCCACCAGCCGATGTGCCAATGACCATTTCCTGACCGGTATCTTCATCTCATCTCCATACGATCCCGGATCAATGTTCACGAATCACCCACCAGGTTTTATTTAGGTGGCCGGACTGGATATATCCATGATCTCAAACCGTTGGCCCATTCTATTCCTGGCCCTGACCATCCTGGTCAGTCTGTTGGTGCCCGCCTTTCAAGGGAGTTACGCTGACAGCCCGCCGGAACCGGTGTTCCTGCCGGACGAGACAGCCCATCTCGTGGACGGGGCTCTGGCATATCTGGCGGCACATCCCGATTGGCTTGAGAAGCCCGGGATAAAACCGGCGCCTCATGGGTACATCAATGTCATCATCCAGGTGGATGAGCTATCACCCGACCATCATCTCCATATCGAGGGCCTGGGCGGGACCGTGACCATTAGCTGGGCCACCTTCGACACTTTGTCGGCGGTGGTGCCCCTTGCCTCACTGCCGCAGTTGACCTATCTGCCGGGCCTTTTCTGGCTCGAGCCCAGCCTCATGTTCCAGATCCTGCTCGACGAATCGGTGGCTGCTATCCGGGCCGATGAAGTGTGGAGCGATCACAATATCCGGGGTGAGGGCACGACCATCGCCGTGGTCGATACCGGCATTGACGGTGACCATGAATCGCTGGACGATCTCGACGACAACCCAGGCACCACCGACCCCAAGATCACCGGATTCTATGACGCTCGTGAGGCCACTCGCGGCGAGAAGGAACCTCTTGATGCCCATGGCCATGGCTCCCATTGCTCGGGCATCGCCGCCGGAACCGGTGGCTCCTCGGGCACATACAGGGGTGTGGCCCCCCAGGCCAATCTGGTGGGGGTCCTGGTCGGCGATGGCAGTGGGATCGATCCCGACGACCTGCTCGTCGGCATGCAATGGGTCATCGACAACAAGGATCGTTTCTCCATCGATGTGATGTCCATGTCCCTGGGTGGCGTTCTGGTCATCCCCGGCGCCAGCAACAACGGCAACTCGGCCCACAGCCAGCGAGCGGATGCCGCCGTGGAAGCGGGTATCGTAACGACCATCGCCATCGGCAACGGTAATCTTCAGGTCGCGGCCCACTACGGCTCGGTCTCGGCTCCGGGAGACAGCCGAAAAGCCATAACCGTGGGTTCGGTGGACAACAACGGCAACCGGGCCATATCCTCCTCCAGAGGACCCACCGGAGACGGCCGCATCAAGCCCGATGTAATGGCCCCGGGCGTGGGCATCACCTCGGTTGACGACGGCACAGGCGATGGTTACACATCGATGTCCGGCACCTCAATGGCCACACCCCATGTCGCGGGACTGGCTGCCCTGGTGCTACAGGCCAATCCCGACCTGGCTCCCGACGAGAGCGTTGATTATGTCAAGCAGATAATGCACGAGACCAGCCGACACGAATGGGGAGACAGTCCGGATCCTCCCGAACCATACAGCCCCAACAACCAGTATGGTTGGGGCACTGTCGACAGTGTGGGCGCGGTACAACGGGCCCTGGACCTGCGTTCAGGGACCCTCGACGGTCCAGCGACGATCCAGACCTCGCTATCCAACGAATACACGGTTTCTTTCGACTATGCCAAGAGCGAATACACCTACCAGGGTGAGAACGGCGACTCCCATGGCCCGCCCACCGGCAGCTCGGCTCCCGATGTCATCGACCTGGAGGCCCGGATACCCAACTTCTGGCCCGAGCCCACCGAACTGGTCATCGAGGCCAAGGAGGCTTCCGGGCTGACCGTCGAGACCTCGGGCAATATCGAACTGCAAGGGGATTACTGGCTCATCAACTCCAATTTCCAGTACGAAGGGGATGTTGACGCCGGAACCCTGGCCATATCCCATCCCACCATGACCTTCACCATTAACGCCCCTGAAGAGCCTGGCGAGGTGGAACTGGAGAGCGATTTCACCTTGAACAACATTCCAGGAGACAACTGCGAGATGACCCTCATGGCCTTCGAGGACCCGCCCGACCTGATCGTCTCGGACCTGTCCATCGACCCCGCATCCCCCTATGACGGCGACCTGGCCGATATCACCATCGAAGTGAGCAACACAGGTCAGGGTTCCGCCCTTTCCGGCCAACTGGAGCTCTACCGCGGTGACCCCGAACAGGGAGGGACCGAGCTTACCACATTTGACCTGGATACGATAGCGGCAGGCGGGAAACTCGAATACGAGGCTCAATGGAACACCACCGAACTGGTTGGCCAGCATGAACTGTATGCCCGGGTCCTGCAGGTCTTCCCGACCGAATCTAACACCGCCAACAACGATGCCACACTGTCGGTGGAGGTCAGGGAGAAGACGACCGCCCAGAACGAGCCACCGGAAGTGGACATCACCTATCCGAACCACGGCGCCACCCTCTCTGAAGTCCACACCAAC
>CAYSUX010000051.1:0-616 GCA_964434315.1 uncultured archaeon | reverse complement strand
TTCGATGACAATGACCAACTCCTGTTGGTGGAGGTCAGGCTGACCTCGGGTGAGTGGAACACTGCCATGGGTACCGGGGATTGGACCTGGGAATGGGACACGACCGAGGATTACAACGGCGAGTACACCATCGAGGCCCGTGCTTATGACGGCGAGCTCCACTCCGGCATCGTGAGCATCACCGTGACCGTGGAGAACGCCGGCAACAACGCCCGACCCACGGCCCGCATCTCTGCCGACCCCCAACAGGCCAAGGTCGGTCAGACGGTAACCCTGGACGCTTCCAAATCCACTGATGACAACAAGGTGGAAGGATACCGGTTCGATTTCGGTGACGGGGGCAAGACCGGCTGGCAATCGGAAGGCACCGCCACCCACAGCTACTCGGCCGGTGAATGGACCGCGATGGTGACAGTCCGTGATGACCAGGGCGTCGAGTCGGCCAACAGGGCCGAGGTCATCATCACCGTCACCGAGCTGGAGCCCGGCGAGGGGCCGCTGGCCATCATCAGCTCCCCGACCCCGGGTCAGGTATTCTTTGTGGGAGAGGTGGTCCATCTGGATGGCACTGATTCCCTGGGGGAGGACCTGACCTTTGAGTGGCGATCCGACCAGG
>CAYSUX010000050.1:0-14277 GCA_964434315.1 uncultured archaeon | reverse complement strand
CCAACCCGTCAGGCCATCTGCTGATCGGGGACCGCGAGGGCAATCTGTCCTGTCTCACCACCAGCCAGAAGCGGCTCTGGCGTCGGGAGTTCACCGGCGAGATGACCGGGGTCGCGGCCTGGCCCGAGAACGACCAGGTGGCCACCGGCACCCAGGATTGCTGGTTTCGGTTGTTGATGGCCAATGGCGACCCGGCCTGGGAGCTGACGATGGAGCGGGCGGTCTGGTCGGTGGCCATCGACCCGGCTGAACGCCTGATGGCCATCGGGACCGGGGACAGTGTCGGTCTGCTGGAACCCGATGGGAAGCCCAGATGGCTGGAACCGGTGGGTCGGGCGGTCATCAGCGTGGCCCTCTCCGGGGGCGCGAAACGGATCGTGGCCTGTGCCGATCAGGACCTCTTCTGCTTTGATATCACCGGGGAGCTACTCTGGAAGAAGTGGTTCAAGGAGCCGCTCTGGGATGTCAGCCTGACAAGGTCAGGTGACCGGGTGGCCGCTGGTTGCTGGAATGGCATCCTGTATGTGCTGGACGGCGCCGATGGTCAACCCCTCTGGCAGGGCGAGACCGGGGGCCAGGTCCATGGCGTGGACCAATGCGACGACGGCAAGGTGCTGACCGGCGGCCACGACGGTTGCCTCCGATTGTGGAGTTCCACCGGCGATAAGCTCGTGGAAGAGACCCTGGACGGTCCCGTCAACAGTGTGGCCATAAGCCCCGACCAGCGCTTTGTGGCCTGTACCCTACTTGACCTGGAACAGGTCCAGCTCTTCAAGTTGACCGGCCAGGGCTCCGAAACCCAAACGTCCGCTCCTTTCATGGACCTGCCCGGCTCGGATGGACCGGAAACCGACGTCCCGATACTGCCGTTCGGGAACCCCGATGAGCCATTGGAAGGGTCGGCTCCGGGACCGGACCTGTTCGACCTGTTCAACGATCAGACCGGAAACGACGGGGCATCTCCCTCTACACCCCCTACACCCCCTACCGCTTCGACCGCTTCCGATACCTCACCTGCTTCGACCGGGGCCGTGGAAGAGGCAGCCGCCATGAAGTCCGGATCACCGGTCGAGAGCCCGGGGGTGGAGCGCAAGAGCGCCTTTGCCCGCTTCTCGGACGAGGTGGACGAGAGATCGGTCATCGCCCAGTTGAGCCTGGGCATCGCCGCCTTCGATGAGGGACATTTCGAGGAAGCCCTGGACCATTTCATCCAGGCCACCAACGCGGATGGTGATGAACCCCGGGCCTGGTTCAACAAGGCCATGGCCCTGCACATGCTGGAGCGCTACCGGGAGGCCCTGGAGGCGGTGGTCGCGGCCCTGCGCCTGGACCCAGACTACGAACAGGCCCTGCAGGCCAGCAAGGTCATGATGGAATGTTACCGACGCTCCCAGGAAGGCTCGGCGAGTGATTGATCTGTAATTCAATATCTGTAATGCAATATCTGTAATGTAATGTATCAGATATACGATCCATGGGTCATTCGTGAACCGTGTCCGGGCTTTGGGACGACCTAATCGACCTTTCCCGACAATCCACAGGCGTCGCAAGTGATCCGGCCCTGGCTGGCCACCGGATCGTACTCTATCCGGGCCTCGCATCTGGGGCATTCCACCAACAGGGTCTTGGCGGCCATCCCAGTGGCCGGCGGGGGTGGCGGAGATGACGGCGATGGTGGGGGTGGAGATGGAGATGGTGAACCGTATGGTGTGGATGGAGGTTTGCTCATACCGACGGGAGGCGGTGGGGGAGGCGGCATCGAACCCGGCCCACCGAAACCCGCCCGGGGTCCAGGTGGCGCCGGCGGTCCAGGTGGCGGCGGTATGGATGTGGTAGGTGGTGGTAATGACGAAGACCCGCCGATATGGCCGTGAACCGGGGTCGATGCAGGTGTGGTGCTGGACCGGTTCATCATGATGACGCCAATTATGATTATCACAAGGGCCAGGATGCCGATCCCGGTCAGGGCCCACCAGTAACGCTGATAGAATGGTTTGGACTCGATCTCGATCTCTATCTCGTAGTTCAGGGTACCGCTGGAACTGGCGCCTTTGGCTGTGATGTTGGTATTATCGACGACCAGTATCCAGCCCTCCTGGAAATCCTCGAATTGGTCCTCCTGACGCCAGACCCCCTGATTGGTCTTCTGGAAACCCGGTAAGCTGTCTCCGGCCTGGTACCTGGCATACTGCCGGGTATCGAAGATATAGATGTCGAACTTGGTGTAGGTGAAATTCGGCTCCACGATGTAGGTCAGCACCTTTCCATCGCCTGATGGCAACCGGTAGGCGTCGAACTCCCCGTTCTGCAAGTCCCCGAAATAGGTGTTCCGGTCTCCGGTCACCTCCACGTCCTGGGCAGTGGCGACGGGCAGGGTCAGACCGAGGCTGACCAGGAGCATACAGGCCATGAACAGGGAAACCGGGTGAACCTCGGTCGGGTCCGGACCGGAACCGCGACAGGGTCCCTGGCTCAATCCTGAACCTCCGTGACCCGGGCTGTGTAGTAGATGTAATCGAAGTCGAGATGATAGTCGTTACCGGTATCAGGGTCCGGGAGAGGCGGAAGGACATCGGGCAACGCCTCCTCCATGGTGATGATGATCTGCCAGTCACCCTGGCCGCTGGTGCCTTGATATCCGAGATTGTTGATCAACCGATCGTAAAGGTCGGTCATGTTGTAAGCCTCCAGATAGACCGTGCTACTGAATTCCTGGTTCACATTGTTGAAGGCGATAGGGATGCTCCCGTCATTGTCCTGTTCCAGCCGGTTCAGGCCGTCCTGGCCGATGAGTTCCAGTGAGAATGTGTCTTCCTGGAAAGGCAGGATATCGTAATCATCGGTCCAGGTAACATTGGCCATGATGGTCGTCACATTGTAGGGGAGGGTCTTCACGAATGTGGTATTCTCCCCAGCTTCCAGATGGGAATCATCATCGATCGGATGGACCTGATGGATATCCCAGTTCACACGATACTGTCGCAGCGTGATGGTGACCTGTATCGAGTCGGATGCCGAGGCGTTGCGGGGGTCTGTGACGGTCAGGGTGACCAGGTAGGTCCCGGGCTCGGAGTACGGGTGTTCCACGATCTTGCCCACCTCGCTACTTCCGTCACCGAAGTTCCACTGGTAGGCCAGGGCCTTCTGATGCCCCTCATCGGTATCCACCGAACCGGTTCCATTGAAACCCAGGTTCTGACCAACCCGACCGGTCAGGTCCCCTTCGATCTTGGCCACCGGCACTGTGTTGGGGTAGAGGATATCGATGATATGGGTCACGCTGTGGGCGCCGCCCTTGCTGTTGATGACCACGAGCCGCACGACGAATATGCCTGCCTGTTCGTAGCTGTGCTGGAGATCCTTGCCGGTTTTGCCGCGACCGTCGCCGAAATCCCATAGGTACTCGGTTATCTTGCCCTTGTTAGTGGTGGAGTTGGAAGCCGAGAAATTGAGTGGAAGGCCGGTGATGCCGTCTTCAGGCGCGTCGATGATGGCAGTAGGGGCCGGTGGGATATCGGTACCCAGGCAACCGGCGAACAACATGGGCAGAGTCATCAACAACGATATTGCCATGACCGGCGAGTACCTGTTCATTGACCCTCCAACCGGGGTTTCGACCTTAAAGCTATTCCTGGCCGCAATAGGGGCAAAATCGCCAATCCGGAGCCATTTCCCGTTCACAGATGGGGCAATGGGGTGGAAGCTCGCCTCCACACCAGGGGCAATGGGTCCATTCGGGTTCGGCGTCCTTGCCGCACAGAGGGCAGTGGGTGGTGGCCAGAGCCTCGGTCTTCTCGGCCTTCTTGGTTACCTCGTCCTTGGACCCTGCTTTTGGTTTCCCCGGGGTCTGGGACCTGGCTTCGGGCCGGGGCAGCTCTTCTGTAACAGGGGCCGCGGGCTTGGGCTTGGGTTTGGTTTTTGGTTTGGTCTGAGCCTGGGTTTTGGTCTTGGACCGGGCCTTCTCCTTGGCGACCGGGGCCTTGGCTTTGGGCTTCGAACAGGAAGGTAGCTTGGTATCCCCTTTTTTTATATGGTTCAACCGGGCCTTCAATTGCCTGGTATCGGCGCCCATATCGCCCATGACCTTGTCCAGACGCTCCATGGTCTTGTCACCCATCCCACCACGGGCCAGCAATTCGGCATAGATGCGTGAGGCCTGGGCCAGCTCCTCCCTTGGTGAGCCCATCAGGGAACTCAGTTCGGGGGTCACCATCGATCCGGTCTCCTTTTCCCTGGGTTTCGGTCGCGAAGATCTGACCGGGTTCTGGGCTGACGGTCTTTTAGTGGTGAGGATCCTCCGGGTCTTCCTGGGTCTGGGCAGCTTCTTCTTGACCGGTGTTCTGGAACTGCTCGGCGGGCGGCGTTTGTGGGGTCTAACCCCTTTCTTGGCCTCGTATCGGGCCCTATCATCCCCATCTTCATCCTCGCCCTCATCCTCCCTGACGATATCCAGGTTCGCTTCCGCCTTGAAGCGGGCCATGAGAGAGGGTGTCTGGGCCTCCTTACCGGACATCTTGGAGCCGCATTTGAAGCATTCAGGAACATCGTCCGCTACCGGCGCCCCGCACACCGGGCAGTTCTTCATGAAAAAAGGCAGTTCATGCTGAGTGTTAAGTCTTGCCCTGTAGGCAGCCTGTAGCCAATAGGATGACTTGTAGGTAGCCTGTAGCCATAAATCTGTAATCTTTAACCTGTGAACTGTAACCTATCCTGAAACCTGTAACCCATAACCAGTGTAACCTATAACCTATGACCTGTGGCCACCGACGGTCAAAGCCAAGACTTTTGATGGAGGCCCATATGCTCCATCATGCCCGATAGAGGAGGCCAACACTCCCTGCCAATGTGGTCCATCGACGAGGACCGTGTCTGCAAGCGCCGCACCTGGTGGTGGTGGTGGTGGCTGCTCTTCCTGGATGACCCGGACGACCCGGAGAACCCCCGGCAGTACTGCTGCTTCTGGGTCCATCGCAATTGCCCCAGGGCCAGGATCCAGGATCTGGACTGGCGCCCCAACCGCCCTCTGCGGCAACGCCCCGACGGCGTGGACTTCTACGGCCTGGCCTGCTCATGGTATTACGATGGCCGGAGGACCCACGACCCGCTCTTCATGGTCCCGGGCGAAATGACCATCGATCGCAAGGATGACTGGGGCTCCATCGCCATCAAGGATAACGACATCGGTTTTGCCGGGACTCCCGAGGGTTATGACCTGAAGGTACACAACGGCGATTTTCACCTTGAAGCAAAGCTGACACCGTGGACCGATCTCCTGAGCCGCATCTCCCCCACCGGCCGGGACTTCTGGCGTAACCTGGGTTACCGGATGTTCAAGATAAAGGGGATGCGCGTCGCGGGAACGGTGGATCACAACGGGGAGCAGGAGACCCTCAGCGGCACCGCCTATTTCCAGCGGGTCCGCATCTCATCGCCCACGACCCCCTGGTTCTGGGGGATATTCCAGTCCGAACGGGGCGATTTCATCGATTATTTCATGCCCAACCTGAGTCCCGAGCTTTTGAGGCGGCGGCACAGCGAGCGTTCCATCCTCGGAGGACCCAGGCTGCCCCTGATGGCCAGCATCGCCTACATGGACGGCGAGACCGGCCAACACTACGACTTCAAGATGAAGGTGCGCAAGGGTTGGGACGAGCAGGGGCGGGCCAAGTTCCATGTCCATGGCGAGGGTTTCAAGGACACCGTGGGCAGCATCGACCTTCGGATACAGACCTACCAGCGGGCCACCTGGCGGATACAGCAACCCTGGCTGGGTGCCCTGTCGACCGTGCTCCATTACAACGAGTATCCGGCCCAACTGGTCGATTGCAAGATAAAGGTTGAAGGAAAGACCATCGACCGAGAGGCTCTGGGTCGGGTCGTGGGGAACGTGGAGCATGCCTGGGGAGTCGTCTAGACAGCCATCGGGTCCGGCGATCTCGACCGTGCTCGGCCCTCCCATCATCGTGGCCCTGCTCTTGACCGTGGCCCTGACCTCGGCCTGGATGGCCCACAACGAACCCGAACCGCCATCCCCGCCCATGCCGGAGCAGGTAATGGACCTGCCGGACTTCGACGCCACCGATCACCTGCTGGTGGTGGACGCTACCAACGCCACCTACGATGAGCTGCTGACCCTGGGCTGCCTCCAGGGCCTGGTCAACCGCGAGCTGTCACAGGTCTATCTCGATCGTGAGGGTGAGCTGAACGACCCCGACAGCCTGTTGCTCTTCGTCCTGTGGCGATACAACCTGACCCACGAGGTGATATCTCCTGACGATCTTATCGCCGCGTACCATGACCAGGCCGAGGGTCTGGTGATCTACGATCCCGAGGCGCCGGATACCATCAACGTGGCCCGAACCGCTGCCGGGCGACTGGACCTGCTGGCGGTGGACCCGGTCCGGGCCCCGGGTCTGGCCAACGCGACCGGTCTGGAGGTGAAGCTCGATCTGAGGGCGGGAAAATGGAAGGACCTCACCGTCCTGGACCTCTACCGGGAGGCCTTCGATAAGTTTCATGTCAAGGCCGATCGTCGCCCCTTGCTGGGCTCCCGCCCCGAGGTGGAGCTGATGACCGACTACGGCATTGCCGTGGGCGCCTTCTTCTACTTCCTGAACCCCGGCCCCTTCACCACTCCGGGCGAGATAGCTCTCGTCGAACACTATTTAAAAGAAAGTGAGCCGGGAGTGGTCTTACTGGGATGGTTCGACCAGCCTACCGGGGTGGAGGAGAACTATCTGGTCCAGAAGGCCTCGGCCTATGGCCATTTCCTGGTGGGCAGCTCGCGGCTGCCCAACTTCTCCTGCCTTAGCGCCTATGGCCGAGGGGATCTCACACCGCCGCCCGCCGTGGCCTCGCCGCCCCCAACGCCGGAGCGGGAAGCCAAGACCTATATCAGCTTCGCCGTCACCGATGGCGACAATCTGGGGTTCTTCACTCACCGGGGACGCTTTATCTGGGAGCAGCCCCAACGAGGCGAGCTGCCCCTGGCCTGGTCGGTGAGTCCGGCCCTGGCCGAGCTGGCGCCGCCCCTTCTGGAGCGGGCCTACCTGGAGGCCACGGTCAACGATTCCTTCATCGCCGGGCCCTCGGGGCTGGGCTACTTCTATCCCGGCTTCCTGCCCGAGGGCCACCTGGAGCCGCTACTCGAGCGAACCCGGGGCCTGATGGACCAGGCCCACCTGGATTCGGTCTGGCTGCTCAACTCCTTCACCACTTACGAGACGCCGTATGATGACGATGACCTGCAGATATATGTCGACGAGATTAACCCCACCGGCATCCTCATCGACTACGGCGACGTGCCGGTGACGGTGCCGTTCTGGCAGGAAGTCGACACCCCCATCATCCGGGTCTTCCACCTCTGGGGCTCTGTGGAGAATCTGGAGGCAAAGCTGTCGTTGGCCCTGAGCGAGAACGACCCGGCGGACACCGGCCTGCCCTACTTCGTCGTCGTGGCCTTGATGTCCATAGACTTCGACCTGGACGAGATCTGGGAGGTCTACACCGGCCTGCCCGAGGATGTGGAGGTGGTGGCCCTGCCGGCGATGTTCGAGCTGGTGGAGGGGCACTGGGACGATCGTTGGGAAGAAGAGAAGACATGGCATCTTGGGGAAGGAACGGCGGTAACCTGTGGGAATACTGAAGGATGGGAGTACTATGAAATTCTCCTGGATGAGAGACGATTGATAGACAGGACACGGCTCATAATGCTGGCAATCTTCTTTATGGTGCCCATAGCGATCATTGATAGGTTGATAAGCAGATCAAAACGAAAGTTTGAAATGGCAGATCACGATGTGGCGGGGACCATCTTGGTAGCCGTGTGTCTGACTTCATTATGGGTGGTGGGCCTGTCCTCTACCGATCATCTCCTGATGTCCAATTTCTGGCACTATAGTTGGCTTGTTCCAGGAGTGGTGGGCGCGGTGGTGATCCCCGGCCTTCTGGAACGTACGAAGCTATGGATTGGAGCAGATCATTGGCTAGGGGCTATCACATCTGCTTGCCTCCTGGCGTCAATCGGTCTCTTCGGTATCCATCCTTTAGCGTATGTTCTGATCCTCCCGGCGGTAGTAATATCGGGCCGGTTCTGCATAATTTGTTATCGTCCCCAACCCGCTCTCATCGTAGGAAGCCTTATGGCCGCATTGGTAGTGTTGAATCTATCGATTCTGCAGGGTTACTGGATGGTCTGGGCAGCCGGTTTAGTTGCATCGATTGGCCTGTTGAATGCCGCTGGAGTCAAGGGTGAAAAACATTCCACTTCCAGCAAAATCAGCAGCAATCCATCATCCAAGGATCTCTTGGTGGCTGCATCGGCTCTGACCCTAGCCACTCTTCCCTGGTATCTGGACCGTTCCTTCTTTTGGGCAAACCATGCCCATTTTCATATGGATTGGTTGTCCGGCCTGAGTTTGTTAACTCCAATTCTTGCCATCCTCATGTTCTGGACAATGAACAAGTGGACGACCAGAGGGAGGGACACATTAGAGACAAAACTAACCACCTCCCGACCGATAAAAGCCCTGATTGCCAGCCTTCGGCTTCCAGCTAGTTTTTTGGTCTTACTTGTTGGTCTAGCAGGCTATCTGGCTGCATCTGCTGTCGACTGGTGGTTCGTCAGCGGTCCTTTGCTTTTATTGGCCGAGGTCTGCTGGCTGAGCGCAGCCTGGCTGGCCTTGCGGCAAAAACCGTTCGAGCTTTCCCCCGGGGATGGGGAATTGGCGGACACCGACCCGGAGCCTACGGGGACAACGGCTGCGTTTGATGCCAATAGGACCGGGGCACCGGTCGATACCGACAACCCTGAACTAGAGCCCTCGACGGCCCACTCGTCGCCCGCTTCCTCCGATTCCGCTGATGGGGCAGATCCAGCCGAGGCTCCTGTGCTGCTTGCCACATCTGCTCCCATCAAACCTCCCGCATCCGCTCCTATTAGGCCTCCCGCATCACAGGCAACGCCACCGTCCTTCTTCCTCAAAGTCCTGGCGCTCCAGGCCGCGCTGGCGTTGTGGCTGACCATGCCCCCGGTATTCTATGCCGCCTTTGCCTGGCCGGGCATGCCGGTGTGGGTCAACCACCTGCTCTACCACACACCCCTGGCCCTGGCCATTGTAGGATTGGTGGCGCTCCTGGCGGCAATTGGCAGGCGGGCGATACTGGATGTCCGGGCAAGGGCGGCCAAGGCCGGAGCTTCCAACTAGGCCCGGGGCCTAGGCCATATCCACATCGAAGGGCAGCAAGGGGATGATGGCCACAGGAGCCTTCACGGCCCGGCATAGCCCGACCATCCCCTGGTAGTTCTCGATGATCTCCCTGGTCTGGGTCCTTGCCCGGCGGCGGTTCAACCCGTAACCACCCAGGGCCAGGGAGACGAAGGCGTCGTTGGCGCCACCCTGGAGTATGACCCAGTCGGGTCCAAGGTCCAGGGCTTCCTCGAGTCGGCCCACCATGCTTGATGTGTGATCTCCGGAGATGCCCTGATTGATGACCTTGCAGTTCAGTCGGGTCCTCAGGTAATGGCCGAACGAGTGGGTCTCATCCCCATGCTCGGGGCCTTCGAGCACCGGTTCGTAGAGCGGATAGCCGGCGGTGATGGAATCCCCCATCATCAGCACCAGCGCTCCTTCACGGATGCTCCCCTGGAGAAGCTCACACATGGTCTGACCCAGGACCCTGTAACCTTCGTGGTTGAAATGACAGCCATCCATCGTCAGCTCGTCTCGCAAGGTGAATGGTCGTTGGCCATCCCGGACCACCTCGAATAGCTCGGCCAGGAATATCGAGCCGGTCCTTTCGCACAGTTCCCTCATTCGTCGGTTCAACTGCTGGATGATGACTGAGAAGTAGTCGAAGGTCGAGAGGGGCTCATCCAGAGGGTCATGGTCCATGGGGGGCTCAGCTCAGGGTCAGCCGGTACCGATTATTTAGCGACTCGGTCCGGAGTCCGGAGCTGCCTTCTTCGATATGATATGGTAATCGATGAATCCTTCCTGAAGGTCCTGGCCCTGACACCAGGCTTCGATTCGATCTTGAGCTTTTGGTTCTCGGTTCTCGACCGCCTGATCGTCGGCCCCCATACCCATAGCCCCCACCGGGCCCCTCGGCTACTACGGCCGCAGGCCCGCCCGCTGCTGCATGTGGCCGTGGTGACCCGCCAGCTACTATGCCGAAACCGGCCCGCCACGCCTGTTACCCCTACGTCCTCGCGCTTCGGTAACGATATATTACGAACCGGTGGTGAATCGTTCTACCGGCTTTGGCTACCACCCGGCGGTTCGAATCCTTCGCTGTCGAGCAGAGGCTTATCAAAGGAACCGGGGTCGAGCACCGGCTCGATATTCCTGAACATGGCATCCTTGACGTCTGATATGGCCTTGGCATCCTTGACGTCTGATATGGCCTGCCTGACATTCTCCTGCATGGAAAAGAGATAGGCCATCTCGTTCCAGACCTCGGCATGCTCGTCCTGAAGCTCCTTGGCCTTGCGGATGGCGGTCAGGGTCTGCTCGAAGTTCTCGATGTTCCCGTTCTCCAGCCCGTATCCGAATCTATCCTCGGTGGAGCCGGCCTCGAGACTCAACGACTCATGATAGCCTTCCAGGGCCTCCTTGTAGCGCTGGATATTGCCCATGGCCATCTCCCGGTCGATCCAGCCGGCGGCAAAGACCTCGTTCACCTCGATGGTCCGGTTGAAGGTGTCCAGAGCCTCCTCGTATCGTTCGAGCTTGCTCAGGACTACACCCCGGTCATACCAGGCGGCGGCGAAATCCCGGTTGAGCTCGATGGCCATGTTGTATGAGTCCAGGGCCTCCTCGAACCGGTGAAGGCTCTTCAGGACCACCCCACGCTCGTACCAGTAGGTCGGCTCTTGGTTGTTCAGCTCGATGGCGTTGTTGAATGATATCAGGGCCTCGGTCAGCTCACCGTTCCCGGCCAGGGTCAGGCCCCGGTTGAACCAGGTGTCCGGGTTATCGTTCTGAAGGATGATGGCCCTGTCGAAAGCGGCCAGGGATTCATGATAACATTCCAACCGACCCAGGGAGATACCACGGTCGTGCCAGGTCTCGGCGCCGTCCTGCTTCAGCCGGATGGCCTTCCTGTAGGAATCCAGGGCCCTGGTATGGTCGGCATACTGCTCGCGCAGATTGCCCAGATAGACCCAGGCCTCGCTGAAATCCTCCTTCAGTTCCACCGCCTTTTCGTAGGCGGTCACGGCCTCATCGCTCCGGCCCAGGTTCTCGAGCGCCACTCCCCGATTGAAATGGGCCTCGGCCAGCTCTTCCCTGTCACTATCCTCGCCCAGTTGCTCCTTGAGCGTGATGGCCTTGTGAAAGGCGGTCACGGCCTCGTTGTAACGGGATTGGTTACCGAGGATGACCCCTTTGTCGTGCCAGGCCCGGTCGAGCCGCTCGTTCACCTCCAGGGCCCTGTTAAAGGAGCTCAGAGCCTCCTCGTTACGCCCAAGACTGCCCAGAAGGACACCCCTGTAGTACCAGGCCTCGGCATAGTCGTCGGTCAGGTCTATGGCCTTGTCGAAGGATCCAAGCGCCTTTTTATAGCTCTCCTTGGGGATCATGGGGCACCAGCGGCTCAGGCCCAGTGGGCCTCAACTGTCGGCCATGACTCCTGGGACCTGCCAGACCAGAATCATCATTGGCCTATCTGGAGATCGAATTGTCAAATAAGAATCCTTCGGCTTTTTTTTTAAAAGTGATAATTGGGCTCCCAAAAAAAAAGCAGAGGAGGTACGTATGCCAAAGCGTACATTATTATCGTAAGGGTTGGAAGCCCAAACGTTACCCTTACTTGATTCTATTTAAATTTTTTGGACCCTATCTTACCTCCGGGGAAGGATCCCCAAGCTCGCTTTCCGGCCTATGAACAAGCTGATACAGGGGCAGCCGGAGCAAGGCAAAGCTTATGCCGGGCCGTACAATGGGCCGCTTCCATGGCGCGCAAGGCAACCCATCGATTGCGAATGGGCGGCACCAAGGCCACACCCAAGGTCGAGGAGAAACGGCTCCTGCGTTCTATCCGGGCGCTCAAGGAGGATCCCCTCAAGCTCATCCCGGATTGCGAGCGGACCGGGAACCGGTGCAAGTTCTGTCCCTATCCCAAGGTCATCCGCCGGCTGAAGCTGGTACAGCAGACAGCCGCCACCGGCAACGAGAAGAAGCTCACCAAATTGGCCCGTGGCTCTGATATCGCGGCAGCCTATGCCGGAGCCCTGCTGGTCGAGATGTCGGGTGAGGCGCCCAGACTGGCCATCGCCAGGTTCCCCACCGGTAATGTGGCCTTCGCCGTCAGGGGTAGCGCGCCCAAGGACAAGCATATCGGGGTACAGCACTGGAAGGAATCTCACTGGCGGGCGATGGCGCATCGCGATCATGTGAAGGCCAAGGGGCTCTACATGTTCGACACCGATCAGGGTCTCTACTGCACCGGGCGGAATTCCCGGTACCCGGTGAAGTTGCTGAACGACCGGGCCCGGGCCATGAAGGCCAAGGTGAAGGCCAGGGGTGACGATTGGCTCTGCCCCCATCTGGACCAGGACGACCTGGCGGCCAGACCCAGGCCGCCGGGCATCTACCTGACGGTCCACACCGACCGACCCGGCGACTCGATAGTGGCCCTATGTGGCGATTGCTCCGCAAAGAGCGAGGAGAACGCGCTGTCCCGGCTGCTGGAGCCCTGCGCCACGCGCAATCCCAAGCTCCTGATAGATTCGGAGGTACAGGGCGGACTGCAACCGGCCCCCGATTGTTCCGACGAGCTGCCCCCGCTGGAATTGGAGAAGCCGTTGATGGTCTACCGACAGGGTGGCATGCTTGACAGGGACCTCATGGAGACCCTGCGTCAGAGCCAGCTCAAAGCGTTGCAGGACGACGAGCGCCGGGGCTTTGTACTGGACCATATATACTATGGGATGGCCACAGAGGCCGTTATCAAGGCCCTGAAGGCCAGGGATACCGGGGCCACGGCCCTGTCAGCGATGTTGCCCCTGGTCAGGGAGCTGGTCATAATGGCCGATCCCACTCCCTCCCGATTGCTCAATGAGCTATGGCCCAGGTTCGGCGGGAACGGCCTGGAAGCGGTCATGGGTCACGACCCTGACGAGACCCGGCTGAAGGAACTTGAAGAACGCTATGACGGCAAGAACGCCCAGGATCTGCTACGCCAGGCCCAGGCCCTGAAGGAGGCCGAGGCGAAACTGGCCGACCTTCCACGCTACCATAACCTGCCGGCAGCCGCCTCGGTGGCCGATACGGTCATCCGCCTGACCCGCACCGATGGCAAGCAGGAGGCCTTTCGCTACCTTGAGAAGCTGAAGACCCGGGAACATTCGGTCAAGGCCGTGGGCTGGTCCTGCCTGCTGGTCCTGAACAAGGCCAAGGGCCAGGAGTGGCGTTTTTCCCAGGAGGAACGGGACTTTGGCGAGGCCTTGCAACTCCACACCGGGGTCCTGCTGGAGGCCAATGGCGACAAGTATCATGAGACCCTGACCACCCTGCTGGCAGCCACGGGTTCGACCGCCAAACTAAAGAGGGTCGATTGAGTCGACTGCCCAAGACCGGTCGCCGATGCACTCATGCTCCCCATTCCCTCTTCCCCATTCGGTCACAAATGGCACCATTACGTCATTTCAATGTGTATTCTCTAGATTCTTTTGAATGATTTCACTCGCCTGCTCGCATTTTTGCGTCCAACTAGCCAAATAAACTTTGATTATCGCAATAAATGTTGTGGCTTTGTTTGGAGGGGTCACGAGGACCCCTCGCAAAGCGCGTCCCATGGCAAACAGATCGCAAGGGTGGCAGTCGATGGCCATCATTTCATACAGAGGTGTGGGTGATTGCAGATGATCGGTCATCACACCTTGCGACAAAGCTATCGAGCCCTCCATTCTATTTAAATCTTTTAACCCGCAACTCGCAACACATTCTCCCTCTTCCCCGAAACCTGTGTATCCTGCATCCTGCCACTCACAAAACCATCCCGCGACGCAGCCCCTGCCTGGATTTGAACATGGATTTTATGGGAAAAAGACCGTAAGAATATCAGCCAGACTCCCCGAGGTCGAAGGCCGAGAGGGGTCCAGCCTCTTCTTCATTATGGGCTTTTCGCCAAAGGCGAAAAGATGGTGGGCCACATGAGGCGTCGATCGAACCCTGTGAGCAAGAGGCCACATGTCCCCGACATTTCCCCCAAGATCGGAAATGGTGGGCCTGCCCGGATTTGAACCGGGGACCTCCGCCATGTCAAGGCGACGTC
>CAYSUX010000049.1:0-14338 GCA_964434315.1 uncultured archaeon | reverse complement strand
CACCCTCCACTTGAGTCATGGTGCCTCTGTGCATATGGTATTCATCAAAGCCCAGGTCTTCAAGGTCGGCCTCTATCACGATATTGACCCGCACCGGGTAGGCCAGGTGGACCTCCTTTGCCTCGAACTCCTTGAGTATCGATCTGAGTATCTCCGACTTGGTCGACCGCATCTCCCTGGGTGAGGCCACAAAGAAGCGCGCCTCCATGAGCACATCGGAATCCCGGATCTCGCGTATGACCACCCCGGGTGGCTTGGGTTTGCGGATCACCCTGGGGTGCGCATCGATGATCTCGGTCATCACCTGTTCGGCCATCACCACGTTCTGCCACGAGGTCACCAGGCCCAGTCGGATGCGGACCCGCAGGGCTGGGGATTTCATGTGAGAGAAGTTGACCAGCGGGTTATTGGTGATGATGTTGTTGGGGATCGTCAGGATTATCCCGTCGGTGGATCTGACCTTGGTGGTCCGAAGGCCGATATCGACAACATCACCCCAACTGCCATACATCTTGCCGATCTTGGTGTGCAGCATGATCCGGTCGCCGATCTTGAACGGGCGGTCCAGCATGATGAAGATTCCCGCAAAGACGTTGGCGATGGTGTCCTTGGCCGCGAAGGCTATGGCCAGCCCCACGATGCCGAAGGCTGCCACGAAACCGGTGATGTCGATCCCCAGGTTGTCCAGGATCAGGGAGATGAGGATGAGCCACAGGAAAACCGACAGGACCCTCTGGACGAACATCTCGACGGTCTCGTCGAACTCCAGTTTCGTGAAGGCCTTGCCGATGTAGCGATTGATCACTTTGACCAGGGGGTATCCCAGGAGCAGGATCAGAACGGCGGTGATCCACTGCCCCAGATTCTCGACCAGGAATTCGGAGACCGGGTTCCCGGTTATCAGCTCGATGAATTGCTCCCAGAGATTGGCCATGGTTTCTCGAACCGGTAAATGCACTTGGTTTTAAAACATCCACAGACAAAACAGAATAAGGAGTAGATGGCCGGAACCGTGGATTCCGGACCTGCACCCATTGCCAGTGGCCCTTTATTGCCAGATCAGGTATGACCCGTTGATGACAATCGCCCTTACCAGAAAGTCCATGGCCATTATCGGCGTCGTTCTACTGCTACTGCTCATGCCAACGGGATGCCTGGACAACAGTGGAGAGCAGGATGATGGGGATGACATTCCCTCCCCCGCCGATCACCGGGAAGCCATGCGGGAGCTTGTCATCAACCTGAGCGGATGGGCCAAGGCGCGGGAACCCGGATTCGCCATCATACCCCAGAACGGGCAGGAACTGCTCACCGATACGGGAGCGGGTGACGGAAAACCCCATCAAGCCTATCTCCGGGCCATCGACGGCCAGGGTCGTGAGGACCTCTTCTACGGGTACACTGCCGATGATATCGCCACGCCAACGACTGAAAGGGAATGGATGCTTGCAACCCTGGAGCTGGCCAGGACGAACGGGATAGAGGTGCTGGTTACCGATTACTGTGACACTCGTTCAAAGATGGATGATTCATACGATCAGAACGCATTTAACCAGTTCATCTCATTTGCCGCCGACCATAGGGAACTTGACAATATTCCCAGCCATCCCGAAAAGCCTTACATTTCTGATAATGCTGATAATGCCAATAAATCTGATAGGCTCTCCAATATCACATTTCTGGCCGAGGCTCGCAACTTCCTGTACCTGCTGGACCCGGGCCGATTCGACTCCAAACAGGCCTATCTGGACGCCCTGGCCAACACCACCTACGATCTGTTCATAATCGATGCCTACTTCGATGACCAGCCTTTGAGTAAATCCGACGTGGACTATTTAAAAGAAAAACCGCGTGTGAATGAAAGCCGAAAGGGTGGTCGAAGGCAGGTCATCGCCTACATGTCCATCGGTGAGGCCGAGGAGTACCGACCCTACTGGCAGGCCGAATGGAAGACGAATCCGCCAGATTGGCTGGCTGACCGGAACCCGGATTGGGAGGGCAACTGGAAGGTACGCTACTGGGACCCGAAGTGGCAACAGATAATCTACGGGGAACCGGACAGCTACCTTGGCCTGTTGCTGGAGTCCGGCTTCGATGGCGTCTATCTGGACATAATCGACGCTTTCGAGTATTTCGAGGAGGATTGAATCGAACCGGGGATCTCCCCGGCCACATTGACCGGCCAGGTCAGGAGAGTCGAAGAAGCCAAAGCCCGGTTCAATCCTGGCTATCGGCCTTGACCACCGGATAGGGGCCGTCGGAGTAGGGTACCAGCTCCATGTGGGGATAGGCGATGGATAACCTGGGATTCTCTTCCACCATTTCGAGGACCCTTTTGACTATCTTGGTCTTGTAGAAGCTGCACCGGTTGGCGGGCGCGAAGAAGCGCATCTGCATGTTGACCGAGGAATCGGCCAGTCTCCATATCGGTATGCCGATCTTCTCGACGGTGTGGTCGGAGATGTCCCGGAACTCGTATTTATCGCGGATTTGCTGGATATTCTTCTGCATGAGATCACCCAGGACCTCTTGCGTGGCCTGGATCAATACCGCTTCGGCAGCCTTCAGGTCGGATTCATAGGTGAAATCCACCCTCACGCTGTTGTTGATGAATTCGGTGTCCCGGGTGTAATTGAATATGAAATTGGTCAGTAACGCATTGTTGGGTATGGTCACGTAACGCCCGGTAAGGGAAGATGAATCCATCCAGTTCTCGAACTCCCTGAGCGTTGTGTTCATGATGGAGATGTCCACAACGTAGCCCCTGACACCATTTATCTCGATGCGGTCACCCAGGCGAAATAGCTTCTGGACGATTATCTCGATCCAGGCGATGATGTTCAGGAACGGATCCTGCAAGACATATATCAGAGCCGCTCCCATCAAACCGGCGCCAAGACCGGCAACCATGCCGCCTCCACCCAGGACGACCCATATCCCACCGACGATGACGACAAACCAGACCATGTAGCTGATGAAGTTGTACAGGGCGACGATATCGGCTTCACTCTCGACCCGATGGCCGAGGGTTTTCAGCATGATGAACTTGATCAGGTTCAAGAGAACATTTGTGGCCAGCAAAAGGATACCGAACACGATCAACGGGGTATGTTCGCCAAAGTCTATCTTGAAGATTGGATTGGGAATGAACCCATTGAGTATCCCGACCGCGATCAGGGCAATGATGAGAAGGATCGACCAGCGGATCAGTTTTGGCTCAAGGGTCTTGAGATCCTCTTCCATCTCTTCTGTAAGTTCATGGTATTCTGCTTTGGGTTTGTCATTCTTCGAAGCGGACATGATTGAGCCATGAATACAAAGGACAGTATTACAACTTTTCGTATCTCATATCTCCCATCTCATCGGTAACTGGATTTCAATCCAGGAAACTCTCTTGGTCAACCACCCTCAAAGCCTTTAGCCCCTCCCCTCATCAGCCATCCCTCCCCACACCCTCCACCGGAGCCGCCCCCGTGCCACGCGCCAAACAGAATCCAGCCAACCCGACCACTACTGATCCCACCACGGCCGATCCTCGCCCGCCACCCCAGCGGCGGCAGAGCTAAAGCCGATCGAGAGGGGCCGCAACGCCCATGATGCGCCAGTACATGGCCATGAAGCGGGCCCATCCCGGGGCTCTGATGCTCTTTCGCATGGGCGATTTCTACGAGACCTTCTTCGAGGATGCCAGGGTGCTGGCCCGGGAGCTGGATCTGGTACTGACGGCCCGGGATCGCAAGTCGGACAACCCGGTGCCGCTGGCCGGTATACCCCATCACGCCCTTGAGAATTACCTGGCCCGGCTGGTACGCAAGGGCTACCGGGTGGCCATCTGTGATCAGCTCGAGGACCCCAAGCAGGCCCGGGGGCTGGTTCGGCGGGCCGTGACCCGGGTCGTCTCACCGGGCACTGTCGTCGAGGAATCCCTGCTCTCGGCCGCCAACAACTTCCTGGTGACCCTGGCCGCCGACAAGGAGGGCACCTTCGGCCTGGCCGCCCTGGACCTCTCCACCGGGGAGTTCCGGGTGACCCAGCTTAGCGGAACCCGTTCGACCGAGAGACTGACCAGCGAGCTGGCCCGTCTGCGCCCGGCCGAGGTGGTGATACCCGAGGGTCCTGCCGGTGAGCTCCTGGAGAAGATGATCCTGGGCCTCGGCGGCAAGGAAGATGTCAAGAGCCCGGATGACGGGTCCGGCCCGGTCACGAACATCGAAGAGGTCCGGGCCGCCAGGAGCGAACCGGACCGCCCCACCCTCTCCAGGCTCCCGAAACGGGATTTCTTCCTGCCCGAGGCCTCGAAACGCCTGACACGCCATTATGGCATCAGCTCGGTGGAAGGCCTCGGTCTCGAGATGACCACACGCCCCCTGGCGGTCTCGGCCGCCGGCGCGGCCATAGCCTATGTCCTCTCGATGCAGGAGTGCGAACTGGGCCATATCGAGCGACCCCGCCCCTACAGCCTGGAGGATTTCATGGTCCTGGACAGTGTCACCCAGCGCAACCTGGAGCTTGTCGAGAGCCTCAGGGGCGGTGACCGTCACATGACCCTGCTGGGCGTTCTGGACCGCACGGTCACCGCCGGAGGCGCCCGCCTGCTTCATCAATGGGTCCTTCAGCCCCTGGTGCAAAGGTCGGCCATCGATGAGCGCCTGGCATCCGTGACCCACCTTTTGCAAAACCTGGGACTGCGAGGTGAGCTTAGACAGGGCCTGGCGGGTATCGCCGATATCGAGCGGGTGATGTCCCGGGTGGGCCATGGTTCGGCCAACGGTCGTGATCTGGTGGCCCTGGCTACCGGGCTGGAACGTGTCGAAAAGCTAAGGACACTCCTTGGCGTGAGGGACGGGAGCAATGGGATCAATGGGGGCAATGGAAGCAAAGGGAACGATGGGAACGATGGGAACGAAGGGGACGAAGGGGACGAAGGGAACGAAGGAAGTGATGGGGGTGAGGGGGACGAAGGGAGCAAGGATGAATCGCAAGATCTGCCGCGACTGCTCGCCTCGGCGGCCAAGGCCCTGGACAGCCATCCCGAGCTGGCGGGGCTGCTCAACCGGGCCCTGGTGGACGACCCGCCAACGGCCCTGACCGAGGGCCATCTCATCCGAACCGGCTACTCCCCGGAGCTGGACGAGCTGAAGAGCATGTCCCGGTCGGGCAAGGAGTGGATCGCCGCGCTGGAGCGGGATGAACGTCAGCGTACCGGTATAAAATCCCTGAAGATCGGATACAACCGGGTCTTCGGCTACTACCTGGAGGTTACCAAGAAATGGTCCAGGCGGGTCCCTGACAACTATCATCGCAAGCAGACGTTGGCCAACGCCGAACGCTATGTCACCCCCGAGCTCAAGGAGAAGGAGTCGGCCCTGCTCAACGCCGAGGAGAAGGCCAAGTCCCTGGAATACGAGCTGTTTAGCGAACTCAGGGGCAAGGTGGCCGGTGAGCTCGGGACCCTGCAATCCACGGCCCGGGCCCTGAGCCTGCTGGATGTTCTGGCCGATCTGGCCCAGGTGGCCCAGGACAACGATTACTGCCATCCGACCATCACCGAGGATGGGCGGATGATCATCAAGGAGGGACGCCATCCGGTGGTCGAGCGGGTCCTGGCCGATGGGACCGGGTTCGTGCCCAATCCCTGCCGCCTCGACGATGTCGCCCATCAACTTCTGCTCATCACCGGGCCCAACATGGGCGGCAAATCGACCTATATGCGCCAGGTGGCCCTGACCATCCTCATGGCCCAGATGGGCTCCTATGTCCCGGCTACCAGGGCCGAGGTGGGCATCGTCGATAGGATATTCACCAGGGTGGGGGCCAGCGACGACCTGGCGGCCGGACAATCGACCTTCATGGTGGAGATGCTGGAGTTGGCCCACATCCTGGCCAACGCCACGCCTCGCTCCCTGGTCCTGCTCGACGAGATCGGACGGGGAACCGCCACCTACGACGGTCTGGCCCTGGCCTGGGCCGTTGCCGAGCATCTGCACGGTCTGGCCGGCAAGGGGGTCAAGACCCTATTCGCCACCCACTACCATGCCCTGACCGACCTGGGTAGATTCCTGGCCCGGGTGAACAACCTACAGGTCACGGCCAAGGAGGAGGGCGATCGGCTCATCTTCCTCCATCGGGTCATCCCCGGCGCCGCCGACCGCTCATTCGGCATCCAGGTGGGCCGTCTGGCTGGATTGCCACCGGGTGTGATCGACCGGGCCGAACGGGTTCTGGAACGGCTGGAGACCCAGGAGCGACCGACAGATACCGAGGCCCTGTCGTCACCGAAGGGTCCCACGCAGACGGTGCTCTTCACCGAGACCGGGGGCGCCAACCCGGTCATCGAGTATCGGGACCATCCGACACTGGAGAGCCTGCGGGGGCTCGACCCCCTGAACATGACCCCCATGGAGGCGCTGGATGCGCTCTGGAAGCTGAAAAAACTACTTCAAACGTGAATTGTTTTTTATATTGCTCGTCGATAGGGCCTGCATGGGTGCCCCTTTCTATTACCTGGTGGCCGAGAAGAATCGGCGCCTGATAAATCCCACCACGGTCAAGCAGATCCTCGAGCTGGGCAGATCGTGCGGCCTGGATGGTTCCGGGTTTCCATTGTCGTCAAGGTCTCCTGTACAATACTAGAATCGCCCTTCAATTTTTAATCCCAGCCGAAAACCACAGCCACTAGCTTCAAGTCAACCATCACAGCCCCAACAACGGGTAGCCCGTAGAGGGCGGTCCAAAAAAAGAGACGGGGGCAATGGATATTAAACGGTAAACCAATATCAGGTGCGATGTGCCCGGCGGAGCCCCGAAATGGAGATAAAACTGAAAAACAGAACTCAGCCGATATGACACCAAAACCCAAAGCAACAGAGGAGGCGGGCGAGGGCTGACAGCGGCCCTGGCGGTTGGTGGTGCGATGGTGGACTCTGATGGACGACGGATTCAGGATATGATATCTCAACGTTCATAATTCCATTCTTTGACTCCGTGTCTCTGCGTCTCCGTCTGCGGTTAATACACTTAAATACCGCTCGTCGAATACCAGTCCATGAGCGCGCCCTTCTATTACCTGGTGGCCGAGGCCGGTCGCAGGCTGCTGAACCCCAGCTCCGCCGACAAGATATTGAAGCTGGGGCGGATCTGCCGGCTCGGCCCGGAGTCCAGGGTGCTGGACATGGGCTGCGGCAAGGGCGAGCCCGCCTGCCTGCTGGCCGCCGCCCACGGGTGCCGGGTGGTGGGAGTCGATTTCGAGCCCACGTTCATCAAGGCGGCTCGTGCCCGTGCCATCGAGGTTGGAGTCGGCAAGTTCTGTGAATTCATCGAATCTGAGGGCTCGCGCCATGCCCTCGACCCGCAGGCCTATGATCTGGTCATGGCTTTAGGCACCTCCTTTATCTACAACGGCCTGGAAGGTACGGTCAAAGCCCTGGCTGTCGCCCTCAAGCCCGAGGGCTACATGGTGGTGGGCGAGCCCTACTGGAAGGTCGAATCCCCGCCCCCGGAGTATCTCAAGCGTGAGGGGGTCACTGTCGATACCTTCGCCTCGCTGACCGGGACCGTGGCTCGAATGAAAGAGTGGGGTTTTGAGCTGGTTCAATTCATCCGGGCCGGTGAAGACGATTGGGACGGCTACGAGGCCCATCACTGGTGGGCGATTGACCAATGGCGCCGGGAGAATCCCGCACATTCCGAGGTCAAGGAGGTGGTCCGCAGGATGGAGTTCGAGCGCGAGAGCTATCTGCGATGGGGCGAGGTCCTGGGTTGGGCTATCTTTGTGGTGCGCCCCGCGATCCCAAAGGAAAGGATTGAGGCCATCACCCAGGCGGCCTGAGCGGCAATTGCAGGACAAACCTTTTCAAGTTAGACCGCCTTTTTCAAGCCGTGAAAAATACATATCATTGTTCTGCCCGGCGCTTTTCATTCGTTGTTCTGATCTTTCTGCTGGCGGCCAACCTGGCGCTTGTTCTTCCCTCTCCGTTGGGACCTGCCCCGGCTCTGGCCCAGGGCGCGCCCCGGTACGCCGACGCCAGTAACGGCCTGCCCGACTACTCGCTGTGGGTCTCCAAGACCAGATTCTTCGACCTGGACGAGGACGGCGTGGGGGATGTGATGGTGCTGGGTCCGCGCAAGGGAGCCGGCGACCGATCGCTGCACGTTTTCAAATGGAACGGCGATAGCTGGTCCAACGAGTCCTCCACCGAGGGCACCAGCGCCATCAGCCACTCCAGCTACGGGGGCTATGACCTGGGGGACCTGAACAACGACGGCGACTGGGATGTGGGGGTGGGCAGCCACGGCGCCGACCGGGTGGACGCCTATCTGCGGGGACCTGGTGCGACCTGGATACGTTCTTCCAGCGGCCTGCAGGCAAGCGAGGACGCCTGGGATGTGGACATGGGAGACTTCAACGCCGACGGCAACCTGGACCTGCTGGTGGCGGGCTTCTGGGAGAGGGACCTGCATGTCTATGCCGGCGACGGCAACGGCAACTGGGTCGATAGCTCCAACGGCCTGGGCCGGGCCAGCTCCAAAAGCGAGGCCCGTTTTTGCGATATCAACAACGACGGCCTGCTGGATATAGTCTCCAGCCTGGGCCATGACCTGGATACCGACGAGGTGATCTGGGTATATCGCGGTGACGGGACCGGTAACTGGTACAATTCCTCCAACGGCCTGCCCGAGAGCGGCAACGGCGACGCGGTGGCCTGCGGCGACTTCGACAACGACGGCAATGTGGATATCGCGCTCAGCTTCTGGGACGGTACGGTGGGCGCCTATCTGGGCGACGGCGAGGGTAACTGGAGCGAATCGTCCGCCGGCCTGGTGGACCTGAACTTCGCTTCCCTGGAATTGGTCGATCTGAACAACGACAAGCTGGACGACCTGGTGGGCGTCGAGCCCAGCGATCCGGGCCGGGTCCATATCTTCCTGCGAGAGAGCGGGGGTTTCTGGACCCGCCTGAATCATGACCTCCAGGGCAACGCCAAGGGCTACCGGCTGGATGTGCAGGATTTCGACCACAACGGCCACCCCGATATCGTGGCCGGCTTCGGCTCCGACAACAGCATGGACTTCCCGGGTAGTGTCAAGGTCTGGCGGGAGGCATCGACCCCCACCGAACTGGAGGTGACCCTCACCTCCCCCGACGGCAAGGAATACCTCGAACCCGGCGGGATAAGATTCATCCGCTGGCTTTCGGCTGTGCCCACAGGGACCGGGAGCCGGACGATCAGGCTTGAACTCTCGCTCAGCGGTGCCAACGGTCCCTGGACGACCATCGCCGACGACCTCCCCGACACCGGGATCTACCAGTGGAGCGTGCCCGATGAGCCCACCGGCAACGGTTATGTGCGGATCACCCTGGAGGAGACCCTGGGGGATTCGGCCTACGATACCAGCGACCGCCCCTTTGGATTGGGCCTGCCGGCGGGCGCCCAGCTTCCGGGGGAGGCCGACAACCTACCGTCCACGGAACCTACATGGCTTTCCGATCTCAATGATACCACCTATGCGGTAGCCTGGGGGGATGTGGACCGGGATGGCGACGATGATCTGGTTGTCGGTAACATCGGCGAGCCGAACCTGCTCTACTATTCCATCGACGGGGAATTGGAGGCCAACGCCTCATGGCTTTCCGATGAGGAAGACCCGACCCAGAGCTTTGCCTGGGGCGATATCGACGACGACGGCTGGATCGATCTGATCGTCGGCAATGGCGCCTGGGGCGCGGGCTACGAGCGGCTCTACCTCAACCACAACGGCACCCTTTCAACAAGCGCCGATTGGTCCGCTTCCAACAACGACCATACCTCCTCGGTGGACCTGGGCGACTATGACAATGATGGCGACCTCGACCTGGCCACCGGGGTCTATGACGGCTACAACTGTATCTACCGCAACGACGACGGCCAACTGACCGAGAGCCCGGTCTGGTATTCCCAGAACAACCACGGCACACATGCGGTGGTCTGGGTCGATGTGGACAACGACGGTGACCTCGATCTGGCGGCGGGCAACGGCGGCACGATGGATTCCACCGACTGGAACCGCAATAATATCTATGAGAACGAGGGCCCGGCCTGGAACTACCGGCTCTCCAATACCCCCACCTGGTACTCCTCCGACGAGCTGTGGACCACCGACCTGGAGGCCGTGGACATCGACGACGACGGTGATACCGACCTGCTGGCGGCCAACGGCTACGGCAGCGACCATCGGGTGGTACTTTATCTCAACGCGTATGTCGAGAGCGGCGGCGACGACCATTTGAACCCCGATTACTCCTGGTCGGTGGCCGGCGGCTCGCCCTATGAGATAGACGTGGGTGACCTGGACGGCGACGATGACCCGGACCTGGCGGTCTGCCATTATCAGGAGGTCGATCGCGTTTTCTTGAACATGGAGGGTATCCTGGCAACCCAGAGTAGCTGGAATAGCAGCGACATCCGGAACAGTCAGTCGATATCCCTGGGAGATATGGAGGGCGACGGGCGACTGGAGATCGCCGTCGGCAACCAGGAAACCTCCGGCCGCGACGGCTACGAGACGGTCTATACCTCCAATACACCCCCGATCCTGGTGGCGCTCGACCCGGCCAACAACTCCCTGCTGGCGGGCGAGATCACCTTCCGGGGCACGGCCTATGATCCAGAGGACGACCCGATCACGGTGGTTCAACTCGCCCTGGACGACGGCCCCTGGCTGGAGACCCAACTCAACACCCCGGAAGAAGGCCTTTGGGAATGGAGCTATGTCTGGTCCACCACCGAGGCCGATAACGGACCGCACAAGGCGGCCTTACGGACCCGGGCGGCCAAACTCTGGTCACCGGTCGTGATCCTGGAATTCTGGGTCAACAATGTCAATTACGCTCCCTTGGTGACCCTGGACGAGCCCGAATCGGGACCCGTGTTGTGGGGTGCGGTGGCCGTGTCTGGTACGTTCATCGATTTCAATGGAGACGATGTCTCGGTTTATATACAGATCGACGATGGTCTGTGGCAGACCGCCGACACCGAAACGGGAGCCGGGAGCGGGACCGGAACCTGGAGCTATCAATGGGACGTGACCCGGGAGAGCGAAGGCCCACACGAGCTGACCGTGAGGGGCTTCGATGGTCGGGATCATTCACCCGAAGTCAATATCACGGTATTGGTCGAGCGACCCAACCGGGCACCTAAGCTTGAGATGATCCAACCGGTAGCTGGAGTACAGATCGATAACGGACTGGAGATCCACTGGTCGGCCACCGATCCAGAGGATGATGCCCTTGCCGTATCCCTGTCCTACCGTACAGAAGAGGGCCTGGAGTCTATAACCCTTGCAAGCGGGCTCGGGGCCAGTGGCAAGTGGTTCTGGGATACATCGACTTTACCCAACGGGCTATACACCCTGGTCGGCCATGTCACTGATGGCAAGCTGGCGAGCTGGCGCAACGTCACCGTCGAAATATTCCATGTGAACACCGCCGCTTTGAGCCTTGATCCCGATGACAAATTGCTGAGCCCGGCCAAACCCAAGGCCGGCGACAGGATATCCCTCACGCTCTTCATCACCAACAAAGGCTCGATGGAAGGGATCACCACCCTGACCTTCACCACCTATTCCGGTCCTTTTGTGGATATCGAATCGGTCGTGGTGACCGTTCCGGCCGGCAAGTCCATGAGCGCCAACGTGAAGTGGACCGCGAAGGCCGGTGAGCTGGTGTTGCAGGTCACGGCCTCGGTGGCCGGACCACAGGACGACGACGAGGATAACACGATCCTGATAACTATCCCGGTGACCTCGGCTCCTTCATCGTCCGGCAACGGCAATGATGACATTACCTGGCTCTGGGTCGCCGTCATCGTGTTGATGACCATTCCCGGGGCGCTTCTCTTCGGACGCAACTGGCTGGGTTCGGATAAAGGGACCGAGAGCGGCGGGGCGGGAATGACACACGCCGCCGTCCCCCAGCCACCCATAACCCCGATGTTCCCGGCATCACCCGCGCCCCCGCCAACTACGACAGTGCCCGGGGCTTCCGGGACTCCCGCCACCAATATCTTAGGGCAACCAGCCGATGTACCAGCAGATACGGCCGAGGCATCTGTCGATGATGTGGATTGGTCAGACGAGGATTGATCCCGGTTAAGCAAGGTATATTAGGTCTTATTCATCCATTGAATAAGTTAACGAATTGAACGGACCTGATCCATTACCTGCCTGCCCTTTACTCCAGTATTTAGGCATAATCTTTTTCAGCAAGCAATATCCTGATAGGGCATGCGCCCTCACCTGGACCAATACCTGAACTCACAGAATCCCAGGTCTATCGTCCTGTTCGCCTGCCTGTCCTTCCTGGTCATGCTAGCTGGAACCGCCACAGGCTCCCTGGTGGGTCCACCCTCTCACAACCAGGTCGAAAGTGAACCCGCCGTACCCTGGTGGGATGACACAAATATGGACAGGGATGGAAACCACCTGCACGATGCCCTTGACATAGCCCTGACTCAAGGGGTCTTCCGCGACGAGCGCGATCGCATCATGGTGCTTGTGGACTTCGACCATATGCCCACCGGCGATGACATAGCGCTGCTGGAGGACAATGTGGACTTTGAGCATCGCTTCATATTCCACTACATCCCCATCATCTCGGGCTGGGTGCCGGTGGAGCGCATCCCGGACCTGCTGGACCTTCCAGGCGTGGTCTTCTTGACCCTCAACGGGCCAGTGGAGGTTCTGATGGAAGGTGCCCGTTCTGAGCATCATGTGGAACCACAGGTGTGGGATATGGGATATGACGGCTCCGGGGTGGCAGTGGCTATCATCGACACCGGCATCGATGACGAACACATCGGAATCGACGATTTTGACGACGATCCCAGCACCTACGATCCGAAGGTCATAGCTTTCTATGATGCAATAACCTCTCCCGACGTGACCGATGGGTCCACCGAGCCCTACGATGGCCATGGCCACGGCTCTCACTGCTCCGGAATCGCTACCGGTACCGGCGACGGATCGGACAGCAAGTCCCAGGCCGGTATCGCCCCGGGGGCTTCCCTCGTGGGGGTCAAGGTCCTCTCCGACAGCGGCTCGGGTTCTTTCGATCAGGTCATGCAGGGAATGGAGTGGACCATCGACAACAAGGCCAAGTACAACATCCGGGGCGCAAGCATGTCCCTGGGCGGTGCCTGGGTGTCCGAATTGACCCAGGAGCAAGAGGAGCGGCTGACCCATCTGGCCAACAAGATGGTGGCCCACGGCATCGCTCTGGCCATCGCCGCCGGCAATGATGGCGGTTACGGTACCATCGGTACCCCGGGTGCGGCCAAGGATGTGATCACTGTGGGGGCCACCGAGCATGACCGTTCACTGGCCATCTATTCCAGCAAGGGGCCCACCCACGAGGGGCAGATAAAGCCCAACCTGGTGGCGATAGGTTCCAGTGTGGTCTCTGTCGAGGCAAATTCAGGTAATGGCTATGTGGCCATGAGCGGCACCTCCATGGCCACGCCAATGGTGGCCGGGATGGCAGCCCTGATCTTGGAGGCAAACCCCGACATGCATCCCCTCATGGCTCGGCGGATAATGGAGGAGACCTCCGAGTTCCGGATGATCGCCGACCCCCAGAGACCCAACAATGACTATGGCTGGGGTTTCGTGGAGGCCGACAAGGCCATGGAGGCGGCTATTTCCTACAGCGACAACTTCACAGTTGAACTGGACCCCGACACCCCCATCGTCACCATCAAGAAGAGCGTGGACAATGGCGACTCCAACGTGACACAAACGGCCACCCGATACGCGGTGGAGCAGGGTGAGGACCTGGAGTTCATAGTCGAGGGTGAGCCCCTGGCCCTGGAGTGGCGGGCCATCTATATCGGTAACGCCTCCTGGAGCTGGATCGAACCCGAGGAATCCATGGACAAAGATGATTGGAACATCAATGTTAACCCGGCCCAGTTCCCCACCGGAAACATAACCATCTGGGTACGGGCCGCCGGCAGCAACGAACAGATAGGAGCGCCGTTGTTCCTACAGCTCTATGTTGAGGCCCCGCCCGCCATCGAGGAGGATGAGGAGGGTCCGCCTATCCTGGTCCTGGGTCTGCTGGCTCTGGTAGTGGCGACCGGTATCTTCGGTTTCATCTTCGGACGACGTATCGACGACGCCCTCAATGACTAGCTCCCCGTCCGCCCAACGACCTGGCCGATAGGCCAGTTATGATGGTCTCCTTTCAGTCGACAACTTCGTAGTCAGCCACGTCCAGTCTTCGACTGTTCTGAGCTGACTACTCCTTGCCTCCTTTCAGTCGACAACTTCGTAGTCAGCCACGTCCAGTCTTCGACTGTTCTGA
>CAYSUX010000048.1:10865-14350 GCA_964434315.1 uncultured archaeon | reverse complement strand
GTATTCCACCTTCATCGGCAAAGGCCTGGGATACCACATCGCCGTCGATGAGGATCATAACGCCTACCTCACCGGGCGGGTCGGGTCCAAGGATTGCCCCACGACCGAGGGGGCTCACCGGACCGAGTTCGACATGAGCGACGGGGACGCTTTTGCCCTGAAGCTGAACCATAACGGTACCGATGTACTGGCCTCCACATTCCTGGGGGGCAATGGCACCGATATCGGCTACGGTATCGATGTTGATGCTGATGGAGGGGTCTTTGTGACCGGAGAGACCTGGGCCGATTTCACATTCCCCACCACTCCCGATGGCTACGATACAAGCCCCAACGGTCAATCCGATGCCTTCGTGGTGCGACTGAACCCCGACCTGTCAAGGCTCACCTACTCATCCTTTATGGGAGGAACCTACTTCGATGCCGGAATGGCCATCGTCGTCGACCCGGACCTTGCCGATACGGTCTACGTGGCCGGCTACACCCATTCCCCCGATCTCCCGGTATCCGAGGGGGCGTTGGATCTTTGTTACAACGGTGTTGACGATATCATCATCTTCAAGTTGAGCCCCTCCAAACCCCTGCCCAGGGCCGTCATCAAATCCATATCCCCTGCACCGGCCCGGGTCGGCGAGACGGTCACCTTCATAGCCAACGGCACCTCCAATGGCACATTGACAGGATACTCCTGGACCAGCAGCCTCGACGGAGAGCTGTACAATGGTTCCAAGGCCGAGTTCTCAACAGATACCCTCTCACCCGGCCGGCATACGGTCTGGTTGAAGGTGAAGGATGATCAGAACGGCTGGAGCGAATCGGTGGTCGGTTCCCTGCTGGTGAACGGGACAATGGAGCCTAATTTGCTCCCCACCCTGTTCATCAGCTCACCTGTCGATGACACCATCATCTCCGGAGTCGTGCCAATCGAGGGTCAGGCCAGTGACGGGGATGGAACGGTGACAAGGGTCGAGGTCGGGATCGATGGCCAATGGTGGATGGCCTCCGGGACCGACAACTGGTCCTGGAGCTGGGATACCACCCAACTGGACAACCAGGAGATCGAGCTCCAGGCCCGGGCATATGACGGGACCGACTACTCGGCCATCGCCAGGAGCACGGTCACCATCGATAACCCGGTCCATGAGCGATTACCGGAATTCCTGACGCTGGTCCAGGGGATGATCGTCGATGAGGGGCCATTTGTCGGTGTCCGGACCCATCTGTTCTGGACCGTCTACAACAATGGCGACGGCGACGGAAAGGTCCAGGTCCAGGTCTACATCGATAGCCTGACCGAGGAGGCCATGATCTGGAACGAGACCCATACCCTCGACCGGGCCGGGTCGAGACTGCTGGCCGCCCCCTGGACCCCGGAGAGAGAGGGAGCGACCCGGATCATCGTCGTTCTGACCGACCGTTCCGCCACTGCCACGGGAGATGAGACTCCGGGTCTTGTCTCCAAGGAGATCGAGGTGCGACCCTATCCGACGGCCAACCGCAAAGATGACGCCGGGATGGTTCCAACGCCCCTATCGCCGACGATGGTGGTTGTCTATGTCGGCCTGGCCGGCGGGATCTTCCTGGGCCTGATGGTCGGTGTGGAGACCTTCCGTTACAGGACCTTGCTGGCCTTCTTTCCACTCTACTCGCGCCTGAGCAAGGACGAGATCGAGAGGGACCTGTCACAGCAGACCATACGGGGCCGGATCTACCAGCATATCATCGAGAATCCCGGAACCCACTTCTCACGCATCCTGCGTCATGTCAAGGCCGGCAATGGTACCACCTGCTATCATCTCGACATCCTGGAGCGCCAATCCCTGGTCCGGTCGATGAAGCGCGGTACCCGCAAATACTACTTCAAGGCCGGACTCTCACCCCCCTACAAGTTCCAGGCCCGGATAGCCTTCACCGGTCTGAACATCCTGAACCTGCTGTCAGGCGGCGGCGAATACTCGGTGGGTCAGATAGCCGAGCAGATCAAGCGCTCGAACGCCACGACTAGCTACAATCTGAAGAGCCTGGAGCGCAAGGCCTTCGTGGAGAGCCACAAGGACCAGCAGTTCAAGTATTGCAGGATAACCGGAAATGGTCAACAATACATCGAAGAACATCAAAGAAGGGACATTGACCAGGACCCTCTGGATATCGAAGTGGATCAATGAACCACGGTACTCGGGGGTCGGTCGGCGTCGGACTGGGCGGGGCGGCCTACCATGGGCAACGTAAGGTCAGAGATGGTAGGCCCAAGGACGATGCGCTCCCGGGTAGCCCTCAAGCCAGGGACAGCACCGGTCTCGAGGCAGTGAAGGGGTCCGAGACAACCAAGGATACCAAAGAGACCAAGGATACCAAAGATATCAAAGATGATGTGGCGGAGGTCGTGGTCATATCGCCCGGGGCCATCGAGCCGGTGATCATACCGGGATCTGATGAGAAGGCTGATGATACCAGGGAAAGAGCCGATGGCCCTGGGAATATCGGTGAACAAACTGAAGATATCGATGAACACGCCGGGAATCCGGAGGGGGACGATTCCGCCGGTTCGACCTTTGTCAGAGTGGATGACACAGCCATCTGCCGGGCCTGTGGAACCGTGTCCCGGGTGACCGACGTCGATGCCCAGCAGGTCTGTGAGGTGTGCGGAAAAATCGGTGGTACCGATTGAAAAATCCCGATATTTTTATTTATATTTATATACTCATCGAGAGAAGACCGGATCGCTCAGATCATATTCGTTTCCAACAGAACTGTAAGGTCCACGCTGAAGAACAAGGGCGCCCAGATACTCACCTGGGTGGGCAACGGCACCATCGGTGGCCGGTTGGGCTTGAGCCGCTTGGCGCTGTCCCTTGGGCTTCGGGATCGGCGCGTCCTTGGGATAGAAGCCCGGCCGTACCAGACCTGGGTCATCGACGGCAACGGGATCCCGAGGCTGAAGATTGACCGTGAGCAGGCCTATCGACGATGAAAGCCCAAACGGAAACTATTTAAATCATCCTGAAGCTGGCATAATGATTGGCATGGCGGTCTCGACGAGAAAGCGGACCTGGGCATTCATTGTCTCCCTGTCCCTGATGACTGTAGCGGCGATGGCATCGACCGGTTGTCTGGATGACGACGATGAGGACAAGAATCGCGCTCCCACGGCAAATATCAGCGAACCATTTGATAACTTCGAGGTCAAGGTTGGTGATGATCTCAGACTCGACGGGCGTGAATCCTCTGATCCCGACGGTGACAAACTTGAGTTCTTATGGACCTCCAACCTCGACCATGAACTGAGTAACCAGCCCATCGCCGACGTGGTATTGCAGACCGCGGGCTATCATAAGATATTCCTGAAGGTCGTCGACCCTGACGGGGCCGAGGACGATATGTCAGTGGCCGTCAAGGCCCTGGCAGCCAACCGCCGCCGGGGGGGGGGGGGGGCGGGCCGCGGGGGGGGGGGGGGGGGGGGCGGGGGGGGGGGGGGGGGGGGCGGGG
>CAYSUX010000048.1:0-10855 GCA_964434315.1 uncultured archaeon | reverse complement strand
GCCAACACCCCCCCCATAGCCGTCATCTCCTCCCCCCAGAACGGGGGCAGCTACTCCGAGAACGACCTGATCACGTTCGATGGTCGCAGCTCATACGATGCCAACGAGGGCGATGCCGTCGTCGAGTACATATGGAAGATAGACGGCAGCCTGGCCTCCACAGTGGACACCTTTTCCAAGTCCCTGACCAATGGAAATCACACAGTCGAACTGACCGTCAAGGACCGGGATGGTGAGACCGGAACGGCGTTTGCCCAGTTCCAGGTCAAGAACGTCCCCCCCGTCGCCAAGATCGATTCTCCCGATAACCATGATGAGTTCTTCGAAGGGGATGAGATCGAATTCAACGCGACCAGCTCATACGACCCGGAGGGAGATGATCTGGATTTCGACTGGGATTTCGGAGACAATTCCACCCACGGGGACGAGGCGGTCGTCTCTCATACCTATGATATTCCCGGAGAATACGATGTGAATCTGACGGTATCCGATGAACTGGACCAAACAACCAGGAAGAGTATATCCATCACCATCAAATCCAAAGGTCCGACCGCCAGCTTCACCGCCAACATGACCGACGCCCGGGTGAATGAGAACATCACCTTCGATGCCGAGGGGTCAACGGCCCCGGGTGGCTCCGAGATCGTCAATTATACCTGGGATTTCGACGACGGGACGATCATCGAGAATAATGCGACGAACACCACTGCCGAGCACAACTGGACCGCCGCCGGCTACTACAATGTCACTCTGACCGTCACCGATTCGGGAAATCTGACCAACGAGACCACCCTTATGGTGAAGATAATCCCCCTGGATTTCCACGACGAGGAGACCAATGGCCAGGTCATGGGCCCAGGAGGTAGTGGGGAGGATCAATGGGATTTCCCGGTCCAGATATTCCATTTCGAGGTCGAAGTGAACATAACCATCAGCAGCAACTTGAATACCATCGATTTCGAGATCGAGCTTCTGGATGATGATGACAACCAGTTGTGGCATGAGTCGGATTCGGTGGGCGGTGGACAGGATATCCAGTATCAGTTGAACTTCGGTCGTAATGACACCAACGATTCCATAGGACAATACCACATCGATATCTCGGTAAGCGTCGGCATCGCGGGCGGTAGCGTGAACTGGGATTACATCGTGGACATACGCTACCAGTGAAGCCCGGGAATCGTTACAACCCTCGAATCGAAGGCAGGCCGCGGCCGAGAATGGGTCGCAAACCAATGGCAATGGCAATTCTGATTCCAATCTGATCTGGTTTTGCCGGACTTCCAGTCAAATCAATAGATCGTCAATTCGTATGCCTGCCCGGTTGTTTTACTCCACTTCAACTCATACTTGACGACCCCACCAGGCCTCAGCCGACCAATAAGGAGGAAAACCGGTCGAATCAGGTCCCCATCAAATACTCAGTCAGTCACTCAGTCAGTCACTCAGTCAGTCACTCAGTCAGTCACTCAGTCAGTCAGTGTCGTCTCTGTCTATGCCGCGCTCTCGGTGTCTCTGCCTGACCTGGACCTGTATCGCACTTCCAACATCCGCGTGCCTGCGACGGCGAGCGAAGCGACAGGGGTGTTAAGGTGGTTCATCAAGGGCCCGGCCAGCCAGTCAATTGACGGTCAATCAAATCAACAACCGGTCAACAACCAGTCAACAGCCGGTCAACAACCAGTCAACAGCCGGTCAACAGTCAATCAAAAGCCAGTTGAACGTCAACGGTCGGTCAAACAAGGCAAGATGGCCTCATCAGCCTGTCAGCAGCGGTATCACCAGATATATGGCGACGATGGTGCCCATAATGGCTTCGCCCACGATCATCCCCGTGGCCACCATGTAGGTCTTGAGCAGCCGCAGGGTATGTTCTCGTTCGTCTATCTTCTTTTCCTCGAGCATGGGGTCCAGATTGGTGGTCTGCCAGTAGTCCCGGGCAAGGCCGCCCACGACCATGGGCAGGGTGACGGTCAAGGGCAGGTACATCCCCAATCCGAAGGCCGTTCCCATACCGGTGACCAGCTCCATGAAGATGCCGATGAAGATGCCGATTAACAGCAGGCTCCAGGGGGTCTTGCCACCCAGCATTATCTGGGCAAAGGAGGCGAAGGCATTGGCCTGCGGGGCATAGAGCACGAGATCACCCTCGGCCAGACCCAGGGAGAGGATCGAAGCGGCCAGGCCGGCCACGATGGCCCCGGGCACGATGCCGGTGAGCTCGGCCTTGAGGATATGGTAGGGTCGGTTGCCGATATACAGGGCGTTCTTGAAATCGGCGATGACATCGCCGGACATGGATATGGCCCCGCCGAAGACCGTGGTGCCCACCAGACCCAACAATCCGGCCTCGGAATTGCTCATTCCCAGGCCGTACTTGAAGATGATGACCAGCATCAGGAGCACGATGAAGGAGGTACCCGATACCGGCTCGATGGAGGTCTCCCCCATGACCTTCACCGCGATGGCGCCCAGGGCGAACGTGGTGAGGATGAGCATGATCGAGAAGATGATGGAGGGGATGACGCCGAACTCGGTGGCGAAGATGACGGTGATACCCGAGGCGGCGATGACCATCATGTAGAGGATGTGGGAGACCGGCCACTCGTACCAACCCTTGCCTTCCACATAACCCCGGTCAGTGCCACCCTCGCCCTTGATGACGTCGATAACGTCGGCGCCGGCGGTCTTGAAGACCGGGGCCATCTTGAGCAGCCCGGTTATGCCGCCGCCCAGGATGGCGCCGATGGCGATGGGGCGGGCCACATAGGAGTAGGAGCGCAAGGAGGCACCGAGACCGAAATCCTCCCAGGCCGAGACGGTGTAGTAGCTGTCGTTGGCCGGGAAGTAGAAAGCCACATCGTAGAAGGCCGCCAACGGGCAGACCACGAACCAGGTGAAGAAGGTGCCCAGCGAGACCAGCATGGCGACGCGAAAGCGCATGAACCAGCCGATGGCCGCCATGAGGGGGGTCAGCGCGAATCCGACCCAGGTCCAGTGGGCCGAATCGATGGGCTGGATGATCTCGCCGGCCTCGAAGTAACGGCCGCCAAAGACCTTGTCCATGATGGGTTCACGAACGATGTCACCGGCCGCGTCCCTATCTTCCATTTCGAATATGGGGAAATCCCTAAAAAAGGTAAAGGCGGCGACGAGACCGGTCCAGATACCGACGGTGCGGATCGAGTCCTGGGCCGCCTCACTGGACCCTTTTGTCACGTCATTGGCGATATCCGCCAGCTTGATATAGGCCTCGAAACCGGGCAGAGGCAGAGGGTCCTCCACCAGCCAGACCCGCCTGAAGATGATGAAGTACATCACCCCGAGGAAACCGCCGAGGACCGTTGCCAGAAGAGCGACCCCGGCCAGGGCCCAGGAATTGGGTAACAGCAGGGTATCGTCGATAAGATGGGGGCTGTAATCGGGACTGATGGCCAGCAGATAGATGGCCGGATAGGTGAAGACGAAACCGGTACAGATCATCGCCGCCCCGGTGGATGTGGCGGCCGAGACATTCAGCTCGCCCGGCGACCATTTCAGGGATAGGCCCAGCAGGTAGGCCACATACCAGGCTCCAGAGACGATAAGCCCGACCTTGAGTCCCACATACTGGTTGATGATGGCGAAGATGATACCGATGGTCAGTCCCACCAGGATCTGGTTCCAGTTCCATTGGATACGGCCGAAGGATTCGTTTCGGTTCTTCTCGTCGAGATACTCTTCTAGCACCTCGGTGTTGAAGTTGGCGAACATCTCGGTATCGAACCATTCCAGGGTACCCTCCTCCATGGCCTTGAGGCCGTCAGGGGTCGGGGGCTGGCGATAGGCAGAAGTGCGCACCTTGGCCATGAATAGAACTCCAATGATGGGGCTTGTCGCCGAGAGACCTCACCATATAAAGCCACTGCGTAATCAGTGGACACGGATTGTCCGCCCAATCCATATGCGAAAACGGGCCGGTATTCGCGACCTGTGCGAAACCGACCTGGCTGATGCCTGAACTCGTTAGAATTGGAAATGGTCTTTCTTCTGAAAACGATAATATTGGTCATTCCTCAGGGCACTCCACCAGTTCGGTCAGGACCCCGCCCATGGACCTGGGATGCAGGAAAGCCACCCGTGTGCCGCCTGCCCCGACCCGAGGTGCTTCTCCCAAGACGATCAGGCCCGCCTCCCGGGCGGTCATGATGGCTTCTTCTATGTCGGCCACCTTGAAGGCGATGTGGTGGAGTCCGGGACCCCTTTTGGCCAGGTGGGCGGCGATGGGACTATTGTCGTCGGTGGGCTCCAGCAGCTCGAGCTCGGCTCCGCCGGCGCAGAAGGGCAGATGAGCGGTGCGGACCTGCTCGGTGGGTACCTCATGGCTCTCGGTCACCTTCAGACCCAGGGCCTCCCAGGCTCTACGGGCCGCGTCCAGGTCCTTCACGGCCAGGCCCAGATGGGCCAATCCGGTGATGCCGGGCAGTTCGTTTTCTTCGGTCATGGATGGAGTCTGATAGTTTGGATGGTATTAAGAGCCACGCAGAGGTAGGGGAATCTGAAGATTGGCGGTAATGGCCTGTTCGGTCTTTCGTCTTTTTATCAGCCTCCCTAACCTTCCCGGCCCGCCTGCTCCAATGCCTGCTGTTCTTCCTCCTCGATCCCATACTCCATCACATACTCCATCTCATACTCCATCACATACTCCGTCTCATACTCCGTCTCAAAGCCTCGTCCATCCGATGTAGGGATGTCCTCCCCTGTAGACACTTGCTCGGTTTGCTAACCTCGCTCGGTCTCACAGCTTCGTCCAGCCGATGATGGGCTGTCCTCCTCTTTAGACATGGCCTTTGGCCAGTCTCAAAGCCTCGTCCATCCGATGTAGGGATGTCCTCCCCTGTAGACACTTGCTCGGTTTGCTAACCTCGCTCGGTCTCACAGCCTCGGCCTACGGCCTCCTCTATAGCCACAGCTTGGGACAGATCATGGGATCGGTCTTGGTCTCCTCCACCACGATGCCGAAGTCATAGGACTGGATGCCCTTGATGGCATGGAGTCGCTCGGTGAAGTTCTGGATATCGGCATGGTCCCTGAAGATGGCCCGGGCGGTGATGCTGTGGGTGCCGGTGGTCATCCAGACCTCGTAGAGGTTGGGGATATTGGCCAGCTCCCGTACCACCTGCTGCACCTGGCCGGTATCGATGTTGAAGCCCATGCAGGCCAGGATGGAGTAGCCGAAGCGCTCACGGCCCAGCTCAAGGGTGAACCTTCTGATATGGCCGGTCTCCTGAAGTTTCTTGACCCGGTTGTGGACCGTGGCGTCAGAGACGCCCAGTTCCTTTGCCAACAGGCTGAAGTTGTCCCGTCCTCGCTTCTGTAACAGGGCGATGAGCCGCAGGTCCAGGTCGTCGAGCTTGCCGCCGCGCATGGGGATGGAATGGGAGGTGGGGTTTAAGGGTTGGCGGGAAACGAAGCTTACCACATTCGCGGCAGGCCAGTGGATCGATACTTTTCCCTGACCTGGGTCGTGTGAATGCGCGGGCGCAAATAGAAATACATAAATATTATGTCAATCGATTAGACTACGTTATTTATAAAACTATAGGTCAATTCCTCTTAATTTATCAATATATATTATAAATCTATTCAAGGAATCTCGCATAATTGCTGTACTTCTATATAAAACCTCTATTTTTTAAAAGATGTTTGTACCACAAGGTTTTTGTAAAATCAATGACAAGTTACAATCGCAGGGAAATGTCCCTGGGAGACGCCATATTGACCGTGACCATAAGGCTGTCATATACCAGACATATGGTAGACATATGGTAGACATATGGTAGACATATGGTAGATCTCGGGAATTGAACCCTGCAGGAGAGTGAGACAATCGCCAAGATATTGAAGATACCCGTCATAGGTGATATGTCGGGGAAGGTTGGCCAGGTGGTGGTCAAGCGTCGTGACGGCAAATACTATGTCGCCACGCCGCCCATCCACACCAAACCCCCAACCGAGAAACAGCTAGAGCACCGGGAGAAATTCGCCAAGGCCATCAGGTACGCCAAGATGGCCACCGACGAGGAGTCGCCAGACAAGGAGACCTACGAGGAAGCAGCAGAGACAGCCAGCGATGGCAGATCGCCCATGAACATGGCCGTATCGGACTGGTTCCACCCCCCCGAGATCGACGAGGTGGACTTCTCCGAGTACCATGGTCGGGCCGGTGATGTCATCACCATCCTGCTGAAAAACGAGGCAAAGGTGGACAGCGTCAAGCTGACAATCAGCGACGCTGATGGTAACCTGCTGGAGCGCGGCGAAGCCACCAGACGCATGGCCCTGGTGTGGGACTACACCGCCACCCAGGACCTGCCGGGCGATGACGCGACCTTCGTCATCAGCGTCACCGACCTGCCCGGCAATACCGCCGAAGAGAGCCTGGAACACCATCTGGTGAACTTCGGGGCCGCGACCAGTTGAGCTGTGCTGACCGCAAGGATGTGAATTAGCCCGGCAAGACAGAACGAGTCGCAGGGACCTGCCCCCCGGCGCAGGGACTGGGGGGAACAGGGAACTGCGGCTCAACCCTTTTTTTATGGTTTTATTTTATGATTTTAAACCAAGATTCTTTCTTATCACATATGTCATGGAAACCCTTTTGAATAGGCAACCACTCGGGTTTGATTGGGAGTTCAACGCTTTCGATACACGGGGTACTCAGAAGCCTTACGCTTATGCAATTCGCCCTTCTGAGACAAACACAAGTGAACTGGAGACGCCCCCGGCAATCCCCGGAGTCTGAGGGATGGGTTGCTACGACGATAGCTGGGGCAAGGGCGAATATCTTTGATTCGATGGAGGATGATCCAAAGAGATAGGAATCGATGATTTCTTTACTGCCATCTGTTTGACTGAGCCGAGAGGTGGCACACCCACCCCTGCTGAATTGACTCTGATTGATGATCGGAGGGTGATAAGAGGGGGGCATTGGGGTGAGTTGATACATTTTCACAAGGATTATCTAATATAGACTATAAAGAATTGTGGACTGAAAATTACAACAGAACAGAACTCGTTGACCAGTTTTTAATATCCTGGAATTCCTTTAAAATGCAAATCTTTCATATTGGGCCCCATCCAAAATGACTTTCCCTCCTCCTGAACTATTATCTGGAGTTCACACCTTATCAGTAGTCAATCCATTTTCTCGGAAAACATACCCCCCCAATATCCACTCCCGCTGTGGACGAATCCTCACCTCAATCGGTGGGGATGCGGGCACGCCGGGATTTGTTCACTGTAACGAACGGATACCAAAAGATTCGAATCCAGGTCTGAGGTTTTTAATGTAGCTCCTGGCCCAGACGTAGGCGAACAGGCTTGCCGCAAGATTGGCCAGTACGATACCCCACCAGACCCCGGAGAGGCCCATGCCCATCACGTATGCCATCAGCAGCGCTAGCGGCGGCCTGAGAACGATGGTTCTCACCAAGGTGAGCAACAGAGCGGCTTTACCCTTACCAGTGCCCTCGAACATGGAGGATGAGAGCATCCCCGGCCCCACCGCCGGGAGGAAGAAACAGGTAATTCTGAGGAAGAGCGTGAGATCCTCCGCGATGCGGCCGGTGTCCCCGGTGCTCGTGAAGATCTCCGTGATGTACGGCGCGAGGATGAATATCAATACAGCTGCCGGTACCTCGATGGCTATACTAATCCGAACTGCGTAGACGTACCCTCTGCGGAGCTTCTCGAACTCTTGGGCCCCATAGGCCGCACCGCAGACCGCTGTCACGGCCATGCCTATGCCGAACACTGGCATCATCGCCATGGTGACCACGCGCCACCCTGTGGTGAAGACAGCCACGCCGTCGGTGTCGCCCACGCCCACCACTATCAGGTTCATCAGGAACATCATCATCGCCATTGAAAGGCCCTGCATCGCCGCTGGCACTCCTACCTTGGATATCTCCCTTATGGTGTCGCCGTGGAACTTGAAACCCCGCAAGTGGAATACGACGTAGGTGTCCCTCTTAAGGAAGAGCCAGTTAAACATCAGTGTGGAGGTGACGGCCATGGCCGTGACAGTGGCCCAGGCTGCCCCGGCCACGCCGAGGCCCAGGACGAAGATGAAGATGGGATCAAGGATGATGTTCAGGAGCGAACCGAGAACCATTGCTTGCATCGCCCTCCGGGCGTCTCCCTCACTCCTGAGGATAGCATTCCCGATGTTCGGGAAAAAGACGAACAACGTGCCGGCGAACATCACCCTGCCGTAAGATCTCCGAGAACAATATCTTGATATCTTCAATACAAGAGGAGGTACCCGACGACTTAGCACCAGCACCCCACTTATTGAACAAGATGAATCTGAAGCCCAAAACAAGATTAGACACCGTTTCAAAATGGAGTACCCATTCACGGATGGTCTTAGATTTGCTCAGGTAGTGGATGGTCGATTCCTCTTCCTACGTGACCTAACGCTATCAATCTACACTCCGGGTAATAGTTACCCCGAAAAGATCAAGTTGACCTCTGACCAAGTTGACTTGGTGTTGAGTACGAAATTTCGATTTGATCTGGAGGCATTCCGCAAGGCGCTGAATGTTGAGGAGCTTCAGCTTGTCCCTCCCAAATTTATGAATTCGTGCAATAATGAGGGCCGACAATGAAACGACCATCCATCTTCTGCATTGTTGCAATATGCAGTGATTCTGACCGGCTGGTACGTCGTTCCTTTCGCTCAGTACTTGCACAGTCACACCAACCAGACTATATTGTGCTCGTTAGTAATCCTAGCAATAAGATTAGCCAGACTGCTCTTGATGACCTCCATAGAGAACTACCTGAACCGTCCAAGCTACACATACTTACCAACGGCCGAACCCAATGCATTGCGGGGATCTGGAATGCGGGAATCTCTTATGCACTCTCTGTCACGGACAATGCCGAGAATACCTATATTGCGCTCTTGAATGAGGAAGATAAATGGTTGCCGGAGCACCTATCTACTTGTATTGAGGGATTGAGGGAATTCGATGTAGTTGTCAGTGAACCTGTAAAAGGGGAGGAACCGCAGCTACTAGATTCTCAACTTTTCTCCATTGAGCAGCTTCTCACCGTAGTCCCTGCGATAGAAAGTTCGAGGTTGTGCTTTCGATTATCAAGTGTTCTTAGAGCCGGTCTTTTCGATGAAAACCTTAGTAATACCCTAGTCTGTGACTTGTTTATCCGACTTGTTGAAATCGGTGAGAGAATTCATTCAGCTAGAGATAACACAGTCTACTTGAGTAATAATGAAGACGAGCAACTTCATGTGTGCTCCACTCCAGTCGAACGCTTACAAGGTTTGCGTAGTTTTGAGGGCAAGTACTGGCCTCGTTTGTGTACATCCCAGGAGCGAGAACCAATATCCAAGATTGGATTGAGCCATAGGCGATACCAGGATTGTGAAAGTCAGGCTCGGCCACTGGAACCGCCATCCAGCAATACCCCGTATCACCTAATCTTGGGAATTGTTTCTTCTGATTCAGTACATTTATCAAGATTCCTGAAAGAGCTCTCAATCTTAGTCGAACAAATAACGTTGTCGAAAATTACCCTGTTAGTAATCGCCAACCGCGGATTTGATAAGGTCATTCACTCAACTATCAGCGAATATCTTCCCAACGGTATTAATATACAATTTGTATCCTGCGCAGACTATCTTCCTATTGGCCCATCTGGCGCATTTGGGCCCTGGCCCCAAACCAACGAGGGGATTCTGGATATTGTACAAACTCGCTCGATCCTTCAGAAGTACCTCGCTGCTCTGATGAAAGATAATCCCAGTTCCATTGGCTGGATACTAGACGATGATATGATTATCACACCAAGGACATTAGCGCTACTACCATGGCTTCCAGAATTCAGAAAGGCTGGTGTTGATGTCCTATTGGGTACCTTTGAAGGTGACTCACCAAACCCATCCCCAAATGGACTGCGAGTTCAGTTGGTCGATCTACTCCACAACCTAGAGTGGTTACGACATTCTGATACAACTTTTAGATCTGACTTAGAAGAAAATTGTGTACTTCGAATGGCATTTCCCGATTACTATTATGACCTCTCTAGGAAACATCGCGGGCATCTTGAAACACCATTCTGGTTCGATATGAACGAAGAAACGGTAGCCGCAACACGAGAGAGCCTCCTTACTCAAAGCCCAGCTATTTTGAGGGGGGTATGCTTGACTCGCCCATTATACAATATCCTACCGCGTAACCCGCTTGAAGAGAGCTTCTCATCATGCAACAGAGGAGGGAACACTGTAATTTTCAACTGGAGAGCATTAGCCAACACCCCCAATTTAGCTATTCAGTATGGGAACATGTACGCTCGCAGATCCGACATGATTTGGGCGCTCATCAATAAGTATCGAAATGGTATGAATATTCAGCGAGTTCATTTTCCCATCTATCATACCAGGACGCACACAACCCAATCTGAGCTTGAGATATCAAAAGTTGTGGGTGAAATCTTCGGCTCGGCGCTCTATGCGGGTCTTAGTGAGTTCTTTCAGAATGTTGAACGCCACTCCTTTTCTTTCTCCTCTGGCGAGCTAGAAAAAATCGCATCGTTAATTCAACATTACATCATTCAAAGACTTTTAATGCTTCATGAGAATTGGTACCGCATCCAAGGGCTCATCGATGCTCTTGAGAAGTACAATATGAATGAAGAGTTGAATGAACTACTAAACCCGTTGAAAGACTGGGTAGACGATGACAATTGGGCAGTGCTCAAACAGGAATGCATGACCTTGGACAAGAGTAGAATTATCGAATTTCTTCATTCAATCAACCTCAGACCAACCTCAGACGGCTTCACAATACTT
>CAYSUX010000047.1:7966-14437 GCA_964434315.1 uncultured archaeon | reverse complement strand
TTCATGTCCAACACCGGCGGGGCCTGGGACAACGCCAAGAAGTACATCGAGGGCGGTGCCCTGGGTGGCAAGGGCTCGGATGCTCACAAGGCCGCTGTCGTTGGCGACACCGTCGGTGATCCGTTCAAGGATACCGCCGGACCCAGTCTGAACATCCTCATCAAATTGATGGCCGTGGTCTCGCTGATCATCGCGCCATTGATCTGATCCGGGGATTCGATTTCTAAGTGTCTGCCTGTACAACCGACCGACCGACCGACCGGAAGGTCTAACAACTGGCTACCGCGCCCGGGCGCTTCTTTGCGGCGGTCCACGGATGGTCGATGATTGTACACTGGACTGGTCCCGAGGTCCGTATTGCGGCAAGCACCGCCTGCTCCCTTCCGGTGTGGTTCTCCCGGCATCGTCGTCTTTCGGCCTTTGCCCTAACGCCATCGCCTGACCCGTGGCCCATAAGTTGTTAGCCCGATATCGCGCCTTTTCGACATGGCCGTCAAGAGCAACGTGGAAGGAGAGATATTGCTGTCGGACGCCCTGTTGAAGGTGGCCGACGCCTCGGGCTCGCAACCCTTCAAGGAGGCGGTCCGGGAGCTGGTGGCTCGCATGTCCACCGGTTGGGACATCGGGGGACGTCTGGGCCAGTTCGCCTATCGCAACCAGCTCTACATCCGGCGGGCCAACGACGCCTTCTCGCGAAAGTTCCGCGAGGTCTACCTGCCGTCCTATCTGCTACTGGCGATGCTCATCCCCTTTCTGGGAGGTACCGTTGAAGGGTTCATCAGTAGACTGGGCCTATCCTTTCCCATACCTCCCGGATTCATGTGGGTCTTTGTCTTCGCCGGTCTGGGCCTGGCCTTGTACCTGGTCCACATGTCACCGCCCCTGGACCGTACCGGCTTTGGCGAGCTGTACTTGTTCATGGTGCGCAATCCCCAGACCCGGTGGATGGTGGCGGCGGTGTTGATCCTGATAGGGCCCATGACCCTGGGTATCCATTCGGTCACCAAAGGAGCCTACGGCTGGATGATCTCGGTGCTGGGCAGCCCGGTGGTATTGTTCTTTGCATGGGTGATGGTGGACCACCTGGGCAATCACGCCGCCGAGGAGCTGGAGACAAGGTTCAGACAGGGTCTGGAGGATACGGCGAGCTATATCTCGGGCCATCAGTCCCTGGAATGGTCGCTGAACGAGGCCTTCGGCAACGAGTTCCTGCTGGACCTGGGTATCGTCAGGGACCGGCACGAACTGATGGAGGGTTTCCAGGACCTGGCCCGCCGTTTTCCATTACGCACCTTCAAGCGCACTGCCACCATCCTGAAGGCGACCATCGAGCGGGGTATCGAGGTAGGCGACGCGTTACGCTTGCTGGCCCAGGGTCTGTGGGAGCATCATCTGATCCGCTTTCGACGCCGGGAGCAGAACCAGCGAGACCTGCTCATTGCCTTTGTCGTGATGCTGGCAATCCTGGGCCTGCTGCCCCTGGCGGCCCTCGGCTTCGACATCCTCATGCCCCCCATCCTGAAGATAGCATCTCTTTCGGGCTTTCTGCTGGTCTATCTGGTGGGCATCGGACGACTGTGAGGATTCACCGATTCGACCTGAGCTTCCTCAACGCCTCCGCCGCCTCCTTGCGCACATCCTGATACTCATCCCGGATGGCGTCCACCAGTTCATCCTCGATCTGCCGTATCAATCCCTGACGCCGCTTGGTGATGCCGGGGTCAACATCCCCGGCGATGGTCATATGCCAGCCCGCCACTTCCAGGGCCTTGACGGCCTGCAGGCGAACCACGCGGTTGTTGGACATTTCCAGGACCGAGAGCAGGGGCTCGACGACCTCCTCGCCCATGACCATCAGGGCCCGGGTGGCGGCGTCGCTCACCGACTGGACCCGGTCTCCCAGGGCCGCGATCAAGGGTTCGATGGCCGCCTCCTCACCTGTCTGACCCAGGTCGATGGCCGCCTTCTCCCGCACTTCGGGCTCGAGATGGTTGAGGGCTTCCAGCAGATGCTGAAGCGATGGGAGTTGGCTCTGCTCCAGATCTTCCCTGGCTCCCTGATAACCCTTGCTTTTTGCCTGCGCGTCATCCAAAAGCTCCCCTTCCTGTATCACGTCGTTCTCAACACCCTCCTCAATATCATCATGAACCTTCATTTCCCGACCTGGGCCCGGGTCCCTTCCGGCGACCCTGTTCGCTTCTGTCCGCTCATGGGGGCCTGATATGCCCGGTGTATCCTCATGCTCCGGGCCTGCCTCTTCATGGCTCGTAACACCCAGGCGCTCAAGGGCCTCGATCGCCGCGGTCCTGACCTCGGGCTCCCTGTCCCGGGCGGCCTCGATAAGGGGTTTGACGGCCCGCTGGTCAGCGAGTCGGCCCAGGGCCGTCGCCGCCAGCATCCGCACCCCCTCGTCCAGATCATGCAGGGCCCCGATGAGGGGCTTCACGGTACCGGGGTCCCGTAGGCTCTCCAGGGCGTTGACGACGTTACGCCTGACCCGCCAGTTGTTGTCACCCATGGCCTCGATCAAAGGGTCGATGGCCTCATCATCGCCCAGCCGACCCAGGGCCCAGGCCGACCAGCGGCGAACATCGGTGTTGTCTGCTTGCAGGGCGTTGATCAGGGGCGCCACAGCTTGCCTGTCATCCAGCTCCACCAGACCGAACGCCGCCTCCTTGCGCATCTGTGAACCTTTGCCACGTAAGGCCATCAGCAAACCGTCCACATCCCTTGCTACTATCAAACGTTGGATCTTCATCTCTGTATCAGCCATGCGACCCTGTCCGTATGGATAAGGTATGGGCTTGCCCCTAATTGGGTCTTTCTATTACTACCAATGTAGGCTGGTTGATGGAGCTACAAAGAATATGGAAGCAGGGCTGCTCATCAAGGTGATTTTGGTAACTACAAGTAATGCATAGTCTCGATTTGACAACGCGGTTCATACTTCCAAAGGATAATATAATAAGCTCGAAAACCAGTATCAGTGTATGGCCTTACGTAGGGTTGAGGACGAGCGCCGGGAAAGGAATGACCAGGTTTCCGGTCTCTTTTTCACAATTTTCATTTTGCTGTTCGGAACCATTCTGTCATTTCCGGCAGGCGCCGAACAGATCGGGACCGGGGACGATGTGAGATTGGAATGGGCGGGCGCGCCGATACCCGGAGCGGCCCGGGGTCTGGCCATCGAGCACGATCTGGCCTATGTGGCGGTCACCTCGGGTTTGCAGATCATGGACATCACTGATCCCTACTCACCAACAAAGCTTTCCTTTCTGAGCCTGCCCGGCGAGTGTGTCCGGGTCATCGTGAACAGTGGTGTGGCCTATGTGGCATGCCGTTCCGGGGGCCTCCAGATCGTCGATGTGCGTAATCCCTCGGCACCCGAGCTGATCACAGGGTACTTGCCGGTCAATGTTCCTGAACCGAAGATATTCGATATGGCCCGGAAGGGTCAATATCTCTACCTGGCCGCCGACGAGGCAGGGCTTTTGGTCCTGGATATCAGTGTTCCGGGATATCCCCTGAAAGTTGGCGATTTTAACCTCCCGGGTTCGATACGCGTGGTCACCGTCGATGGTGAGCGCCTTGGCCTGGGAGGTGAGAACTGCGCATTTCATCTAATGGACCTCTCGGAACCGGGCGAACCGGTGGAAGTGGATCACACCAGGACCATCGATGACATCACGGCCATAGCCCTGTGGGGTGACCGGGCCATGGTCGGTAACCGTCATGATAGTTACGAGGTCTTTGACCTTGATGCCATGCCCGGGAACACCCGTACCCACAGCGGTGGCTCGAACAGGGGGATAATAGATATCGAGGTATCCGGTTCGGTTGCCTATCTTTCCAATGCCGAGGATGGCCTGATAGTCGTCGATCTCTCCGACCCGCTGGAGCCGGTGGAGGTCCGGACCTTCGGCAATTTCTTGCAGGCCTATGAAATGGAGTTCTATGAAGACTTGTTGATCGTGGCCGGCTATGACAGGGGTCTGATAACCTTCGATCTTTCAGACCCGCAATCACCCAGGACTGGTGGTACCTGGATCGGTTGTCAGAAGGCCGGCGCCAATCTGATAAGCGGGGATAGGGCCTATTTGGCCTGTGGCAAAGAGGGACTGTATGTCGTGGATATCTCTGAACCATTCAATCCCGAGACCCTGTACCATATCGAGACCCCGGACCATCTCTTTGATATCGAGCTGGAGGGTGACCTGGCCTATCTGGCGGTCAACGAGAGTGGCCTGATGGTTTTCTACCTGAGCGATACCCAGGCCGAGCCCCTGGGTAGCTATGACACCCCCGGGCGGGCCCTGGAGGTCCATCTGCGTGATGAGCACGTCTTTGTCACTGACTATGACGGCGGACTTCAGATCATCAATATCTCGCACCCGGAAACCCCGGTCCTCACCGCCACTTACAATACCACAGGAGATATCGTCGAGAGCGACCTGTCAGGTGATCGGGCCTACCTTATCGTGGATGATGTCATTGATGGACGGATCATCGAGATAGTGGATATCTCCAACCTCTCCCGACCGGTCAAACTGGGAGACTACCGGGAGTTCGACGCCGCCCTGGAATTGGAGGTCAGAGGCGATCTGGTCCATGTGATCGATTACTGGAGCGGATTGAAGATAGTCGATATGTCCAACGTGTCCGAACCGGAACTGCTGTTCCTGGGTCCTGAATCGATATTCTCGATGTCCCTTGAACTGTTCGGCGAATATGCCATGAGCAGCCCCTACTTGCACTATCTGGCGGTATACGAACTGACCGATATGGCCAATGGGAACTTGCTCAGCCTGACGGATTTCGGTGAGATCATCAGCGACATCAGCGTCGTCGATGGTCTGGCCTATGTCACCTCAAGAGATACGCCGCTGACCATTCTGGATCTCTCGGATATCTCCCGACCTGCCAGACTCGATGTCGGGGAATCCATGGGTGAAACCTTTGCCTTTGAGCTTGCCGGGGATGAGCTTTTCCTCTTCACCTCCGAGGATGGTGTCCGGCGATTCGATCTGTCCGACCCGGATAAAACTGTCGAAATCGGGAGGATCAACACCGTGGCCCATGCCCACAATATCCAGTTCAAGGATGAGTATGCCTATGTCGCCGAGCATATGGAGGGGTTGTTGACCTACCGAATCCATGACAATGACACCTGGGAGTTATTGAGCAGGGTGGCTACCCCGGGGAACGCCATGGAGCTGGTCATCCAGGGAGATATTGCCTACCTGGCTGATGGTCGCTCGTGGAATGTCGGGGAATTGCTGACCTTCGATCTGACCGATCCGACCCTACCCCGGCTCATGGACAATCTTTCCTTGCCAGGTATTCCCAATGCCCTGGTCGTCAAAGATGATATCGCCTATGTGGCCTGTGAGAGCCACTATATCGATCCTCGCCCCCTGACCATCGTGAATGTCACCTTTCCGGGCAATATGAGTATCATCGCCGGTATCTCGACATCTTTTGATGCTGTGGACCTGGAACTCGATGGAGAGCTGGTCTACCTTATCAGCGAATACGATGGTTTGCTGGTCATCGATGTTAGCGATACCGGGAATCCGGTGATCAGGTCCGCCCACGATGGACCAGGGTACGAGAGCCTTGCCATCGATGGCTCCCGGGTCTACCTGGCCACACGTCACGGGGACTTGGAGGTGCTGGAACTGACGGACCCGGATGCGCCTCGATGGCAGGGTACATCTACTCTCGATCTCGAGGCCCGGGATCTGTGTTGGCATGAAGGGCGCCTTCTTGTGGCGTCATCCAGTTACGGATTGGTCATCCTGGAACCGGTCATTGTCCCCCGGATCGAGGGTATCCAACTCTCGCCTGGAACAGACGATCTCTGGGAAGGCGATATGGTCGGATTCTCGACCGGGGTCACCTTTGACGCCGGGGAGGTCGTGGAATATCAGTGGTATTCGACCCTGGACGGTCTGCTATCCCAGACACCGAGCTTCGAGCTGAACACCCTGTCAGGGGGCAGCCATATCATCACCCTGCGGGTCAAGGGTGACAATGGTCAATGGTCCTATCCAAACTCCACCGAGCTCTATGTGGGATACAAGCCACACGACCCCTGGATCGAGAAGGAGGATGTTGCTTCGCCAACACTATTCACATTGGCCCTTTACCTCATGATGATCATCGGCGTGGTCCTGATAACCGTATATCTCATCAAGGGCGCCGATGGATTGGCAAAGCGGGAAGCCGAGGAGAAGGCCGAAAAGAAGGCCGGACCACCATGGCCGGATCGACAGGAAGCCCAGTCTGACATCCCGGAGTCGAAATCAGAGCCAGGGTCGAAGCCAAAGTTGAACCAGACCGAGGAAAATCCGAGGGAAACAGACTTGGATTTGGATCTGGGATCAGATGAAAACGATGGTCAGGACACCAGCGAAGGTCAGGACACCAGCGAAGGTCAGGACACCAGCGAAGGTCAGGACACCAGCGAAG
>CAYSUX010000047.1:0-7866 GCA_964434315.1 uncultured archaeon | reverse complement strand
GACGCCGCGAGCTCATTGATGACTGGAACAAGGAACCAAAGGAAGGCGAGGCGCCCGCTTCGGGATCCATCGAGGAGTGCATCTACTGCGGCGCTTCCGAGAAGCTCCACCACGGCCATCTTGTCACTCCCTCCAAGGGCGGCCTGAAGCCGGTGACCGCCTGTGCGGTATGTAACCTCTCAAAGGGCGACAAGGCCCTGATCGACTGGCTAAGATGGACCAGGGACACTCGCGAAGAACGCTGGGAGCGGATCGTCGAACACAACCAAGGCAAGCAGGGTGAGGTGCCCGGCCATGTCCGGGAGGTATGGGCCGGTGCCGGGACCGGTGCCGGGACTGAAAACCCCGGTCCCATAGAGCGGGACATCGCCATGGACATCGATCCCGGACTCATCGATGAGCTACCCCATGAGATCCAGCACAAGTTCGTGATGCGCTTTACCAGGGAAGATGACCTGCGGGCCCGGAAACGGTTGGAGATCTCCAGGATCGATATCGAGAAGCGAAGAAAGCGAGCCGAGAATGCGGAGAAAGCACGCCAGAGCAATGTTGTCAGTCGCCTGAAAAGATATATCGAGAAGGCTCGTTCCAGGCATGTGAACCAGAACGATATCGTGGAATAACTCCGCAATCCGCACAGTTCCAGGTTCAGATCTCGATCTGACCCTCGGCCCCGCAGCTCTCGCATCTCACAGATTGGAGCCGGTCCAGCTTCTCGACCACCATCCGGGCCTGACATTCGGGACACTGGATGGTAACCGTTGGAATTGGAAGGTTGCGAAAGGAGGGCAACGGATCGGTCCCTGACCGGGGCGGGGGTCCCGTAAGATGGGATGGCGGGGCGGGAAATGGGGGGTTGGCGGAGATTGGCGGCCTTGACAGGGATGGCGCGGATGAGGATGGCGCAGATGAGGATGGCGCAGATGAGGGTGGCTGTGCTGGCGCTGGCGCAGGTTCCCGGAATGGCGGCGGGATGGCACCCTTTGATCCTGGTGGAGCAGGGGGTGTTGGAGGTGCGGGCCAGGAAGGACGTTGGTGTTGGGGATGGGATGGTGAATGGCTCTGGTTCGGAGCCGCTCCGTATCCGGTGGTCACAGATTTTCCCGACATGGCACGGGCCTTCTCCAGGCGCTCCAATCCGACCCGGGTCAGGATGCCCATGCCCGGCAGCATGATGAAGAACGTGGGAGCGCCCCATTCCTCCCGGGTCGTGGCGCTGGTGGCGTAGGCAAAGAGCATCAGGATGAACACCAGGCCGCATAGGAAGGCCAGTGTCAGCAGGCCATAGGCGGCGAGCCGGTGGCTCCGGGCCCGGGCTACCAGGTCAACCTCGGGCGGCTTTCCGGCGAGTATCTGCTCGAAGACGACCCAGAGCCGGTTCAGGCGTTTGGCTGCGGTCCAAGACCCGAGCTCCGATTGGGTGACCTTGATCCAGACCTGTGTGCCCTGGGGAATATGGCCAATCCGGGCGGTGAAAAACAGGCCATAGGAGCCCAGGCTGGCCGGAGGTGAGCCTGTGAATTCGCCATGCTGGGAATCCACCACCCCTATCGTGTATTCGGCCAGTTCCAGGGCTCTTTGAAAATGGGCCATCACCTGTTCGTAAGGGAGGGGGTAGAATCGGGTCTCTTCCTTGTGTCCCATTGGGATACCGGGATGTTAAGAACCGGTAAGCTAAAAGGATTGACCATGGGAACCGGATACCTCATTCCCTGGATATCCGGATAACGGTTTCCGGTTACCGCCAAACCCTTTATCCTCCTGTTGGTCTGCCCTTCCACTTCATGAGCCAGAAGACCCTCGAGGACTCCTTCCAGCCTGCCGAACCGGTACCGCCGCCATCAACACCCGCAACCAAGCCAAAGGCGAGCAAGCCTGCCGGCACTGAAGCTCCCAAGCCCGGGAGAGCGGTCCCCAAACGTCGCAGCAAGCTGGCGGCCCAGAAGGCGGCAGGCGAGTATGCCCAGACCTCCATCGCCAAGTTCTTCGAGAAGAACAAACACATCCTGGGCTTCAACAACCCGACCCAGTCGCTCATCACGGCGGTGAAGGAGGCCGTGGACAACGCCCTGGACGCCTGCGAGCAGGCCAAGGTGCTGCCCGAGGTGGAGGTTCGCGTCGAGAGGGTCGATACCGACGAACTGAGGATCATCGTCACCGACAACGGACCCGGCGTGGTGGAAGAACAGGTTCCCCATGTCTTCGGTCGGCTACTCTATGGCTCACGTTTCGGCTCGGGCCAGCAGTCCCGGGGGCAGCAGGGCATCGGCATCTCGGCGGCCATCATGTACGGTCAGCTCACCACCGGTCGCTCGGCCATCATCACCTCCACCATCGGCGCCGAGGAACCGGCCTACCGGTTCGTCCTGAAACTGGACACCCAGGCCAACCGGGGTGTGGTCCACCACAAGGAGGTCTTCATCTGGCGTCGGGATGACGATACCGAGGTGGAGCACGGCACCGCCATCGAGATGGTGCTCAAGGCCCGCTATCGCGAGAAATCGCCCTCGGTCCAGGAATATCTGAAGGCCACCGCCATCGTCAATCCCCATGCCCATATCAGCTTTAGCGACCCCAATGGGGAGACGGCCCATTACCAGAGGGTCACAGAGACCCTGCCCAGCCCCACCAAGAGGGTCAAACCCCATCCCCACGGGGTCGAGCTGGGTGAGCTGCTGGAGATGCTACATACCACCGAATCCCCCAAGGTGGAACATTTCATGCGCACCGAGTTCTCCAGGGTCACCACCCGGGTCGTCTCATCGGTACTCGATAAGACCTATCTCGAGGAAGCCACACGGCCGGCGGATATGACCCGCCTGGAGGCCAAGCGGCTGCTGCACGGTTTTACACTGACAAAGTTGATGGCCCCTCCCACCGATTGTCTCTCTCCCATAGGCGAACTGCTGATCAAGAAAGGGCTCAGGAGCGTTCTGGAACGGACCCGGGCCGAGTATTACACCCAGCCCACCAGTCGTCCGCCCTCGGTCTTTGCCGGCACCCCCTTCCTGGTGGAAATAGGCATGGTCTACGGCGGTACCCAGCCCCGGGACCAGCCGGTTCAGATCCTGCGATTCGCCAATCGGGTGCCTTTGCTCTACCAGCAGGGCGCCTGTGTGATAACCAAGGCCATCCAGGGGCTGGACTGGCGCCGCTACGGCCTGGAGCAGCGAGGGGGCAAGGGCACGCCGGTCGGTCCCGCCATCATCCTGGTCCATGTCGCTTCCACCAACGTTCCCTTCACATCCGAGGCCAAGGAGGCCATAGCCAACATACCGGAGATCCAGGAGGAGATAAAACGGGCCCTGCGCACCAATGCCAACCAGTTGCGTCGTCATCTGGGCAAGCAGGAGCGTCGCAAGAAGATGGCCGACAAGTTCGCCCTGGTGCAGAAGGTGCTGCCGGCGATGGCCGAGAAATCGGCGGCCGTGGTCGGCAAACCGGTGCCCAAACTGGACAAGGTCGTAGCGGCCATCATGGCCCTGGTATCGCAACAGGACCAGGTCAGGTTCGACAAGGGAACCACCAACGTCAAACTGACCGTCACCAACTACCGCCTGCGCCAGGACAAGTTCGAACTCATGGTGGCGCTGCCTCCCGGTATCCTGACCCGGATCGACCCGCCCGAGGGCCGACAGAAGGGGCAAAGACTGGTCTGGCCGGTCGAGGGGCTGGGTCCCACGAGATCGTGCACCATGACCTTTGAGATGACCGGGCTGGAGAAGGGGGATTACGACGAGGCCCAGGTCTATGTGTCGGGAATCAATCCGCTCCATATCCTGGGAGCCGAGGTGTGGACGGCGGTGGACTGATGGGACGCAAGGCCATGCAGGGAGTCCAGAGGCGCGGCAACAATCTCTTCACTCGCTCACTGACGAACCAGGGCCGTCGTCTCTGGGACCCGCGTCATTCCAAGCTGGCGGCATACCTGACATTGGGAGGCAAGCGTTGGCCCTTCAAACCCGGGAGTCGGGTGCTCTACCTGGGGGCGGCCCAGGGTCAGACCATTTCCCATCTGTCCGACATCTGCAAGGATGGAGCCCTGTTCGGAGTCGAGAACAGCCTTATTCCCTATCACAAGCTGCATCTGATGGCCCGCCAAAGGCCGAACCTCTTTCCCCTTCTGGCCGATGCCCGGCAACCGCGGATATACCGCCATATCATCGATAAGGTGGACATCGTGGTCGAGGATGTGGCCGCCAAGGAGCAACTGGACATATTTCTGGACAATCTGGACTGCTTCTGCCCCCGGGGAGGCTGGGGCTTTCTGATGGTCAAACCCCGGTGCATAGATGTGGCCTCGGACCCCAAGAAGGTCATCGACAGGGTGGTGGAGGGGCTCTCCGGTCGCCACACGAAGGTCGATCGACGCTCCATACACCGGTACTCAAAGGAACATGTGTGAAGGTGGAAGAGGTAAAATAGAGACATAGAGATCGAAGGTGAAGACCATGGAGATAGCATACCGGAACGATGGAGAGACCCGAACCATCGACCTGCCGTTCGCCAGTCAGATAAGCGACCTGTTGTCGATGATCGACATACCTCCCGACTCGGTCCTGGTGACCCTGGCCAATGACAAGGGAGTTCTGGAACCGGTCCCCATAACCCGGGTTCTCAATGACGGTGACTCTCTGGAACTGGTGACCATCGCCTCCGGTGGTTGAGTCGTACTGCTTTTGTAGGTCATGTCCCTGACCCCCCAATGGTCGAACCACCACCCGACGTTATCAAGCCCGCCACACCCAAGAGGAAAGGGGTCGATCGGCTGGACCGGATACTGGGTTCTCGGGTGGGAAAAGAGGCGGCGGCCAACCGGGACGCCATGGAGGTCCGTTTCAAGAACGAGGATCAAAAGGCAAAGGAAGAAAAGGACGAAGAACGCCTCACCGATGAAGAACTTTTCCGCGATCCTGACGAACTGGATACCATCCGGGACCTGACCATCTCGTTGTGGTTGGCGATCAAGAGATCCCACAAGGTCTGGTTGAGCCTGGGGGTCGTCTTTGTGCTGATCGGCATGCTCCTGAATATCTTCTACTGGGACTATTACGGTGAGACCCCTCAGGAGATCATGGACGATTGGAAGCAGGAGGACAAGACCTATACCGGGTACACCAGGGGTGATACCGGTATAGTGGAGGGTAGAATAAGCTCCATCCATTACCTTCCCGACCTGGGTCCGGAGGATTACATAACACCCGAAACAAAGTTACGCACCGGCGGCCTCAGCGAGTTGCTTGCCAACCAGACCATCACCCCCGGACTGGCCTTCGCCGATCGGATCGAGCTCAACAAACGGAGCATCGGCAACCTGAGTCTCGAGAGCGACATCTTCAACAAGGTCGAGTACACCAACTCCCGATTCACCAATATCTCCTTTTCATCCATCCTGTTCCTGAACAGTCAGTTCACGAACCTCTCGTTCTTCGATGTCACGTTCGATAATGTGATCTTCGCCGATACAAACCTGAATCGGGTGGGTTTCTTCAACGTGACCTTCAATAATGTAACTTTCATCAGTTCCAAACTTGACCTGACACTGTTTAAGGATTGCTATCTGGAATCCACCGATTTCGAGGACACCCCCCTGAAGACCAGCTACATGTCCAACACCGAGATGTTCGAAGGCAGCTTCGCCTCGACCTCGGACGACCCGCTGATCAGTGATATGCTGACCTTCCACAATACCACGTTCAGCGGTGTCAAGCACGACAACGCCGAGTTCGCCAATGTCGTCGATCATGGCATGTTGACCATGGCTGACGGTTACACATTCATAGATCTGGAGGGGCTCATCCTGATGATTCCGGGCAATCAGACCGATCGCTTCAGAAATGATGTCTTCATCTGGGCCGAGTACGAGGTCACCAACCATGGCGAGACCACCAATCTGACCCAGCTCCCGTTCAGTTACTTCGACCATATGGTCCTGGAAGTCGAAACCGATGCGGTGGACCTGACCCTGAAGCATACTGCGGTCTTCACGGTCCTGATGCTCATCGGAGGTGCCATCCTGGTCTTTGCCATCGGCGGCCACATGGTGATAATGGCCCTGGTGAAGTTCTTCGCACCCTTCCTCGTCGCCATCGTCGGCATCGGTGCCCTGTTCTTTACCCTGGACCAGGGTACTTTCCTGACCCTGGCACGGTGGATGGTGCTCTACTTCCTGCCCCCGCTGGGCAAAGAATCGGTGATACCGCTGGCCATCACGGTTGATGGCCTGGACTGGTGGCTGATCGCCCTGACCATCGCCTTCATCGATATCGTGGTCGGACTCTTTCTGGCCTGGAACTTCGATATCGCCAAGCGCATCCCCATTATCGGGGCCTTCATCCGTCGTCTGGAGGCAAAGGGTACCTCGTTGATGGCCGATAAACCCTGGGTGGAGAAATTCACCTTCATGGGCATCGTGCTCTTCGTGGTGGTCCCATTCCAGGGATCGGGTGCCGTCGGCGGCACGATCATGGGGCGAGCCCTGGGTATGAAACCTGTCAAGGTCTGGTCGGCGGTCATCGTGGGGGCGTTCATCGGTTGTTTCACGATAGCCTTCGCGGTCCATCAGGGGATCGATGTGGCCGCCGATGTGGGCATACTCAACTTCATCCTCATCATCATGGCCCTGATCGTCCTGGGAGGCCTGGTCTGGATCTTCAAACACTGGGATGAGGTGCAAGATGAGATGGGGTCCCTGTGGGACGACATCTCCGATCGGATCAGCTTCGAGAGTGCCACCTCATTCACCAAATCCATCAATCTGGGCATGTTGCGTCGTTCCTCTGAGGATGAAGACCCCGACGAGGTCAAGGAGAATTAAGGAAAAACAAGCAGGATCAAGGAGAATCATGGAGGATCTAGGAGGATTTTGAATGATCAAGGAGGTTCCAAGGTTTCACATCGTGACCGGCGGAGCTGGCTTCATAGGGTCCCATCTGGTGGCCGAACTGGTCGCCCGGGATCACCGGGTCAGGGTCATCGACAACCTGAGCAGCGGACAGCGGGCCTTTCTGGAGCCCCATCTGGGTCAGGGCAAGGTGGAACTGATCGTCGCCGACCTGCTGACCGATGAACTGGTACCCCTGATGGAAGGGGCCGATATGGTCCACCACCTGGCAGCCAATCCGGAGGTGCGAGTGGGAGCCACCGACCCCAGGGTCCATCTGGAGCAGAACGTTGTGGTCACCCATCGGGTCCTGGAGGCCGTTCGTCAGGCAGGCGTGAAAATGATGACCTTCACCTCCACCTCCACGGTCTACGGTGAGGCGACGATGATGCCCACACCCGAGGAGTACGGACCACTGTATCCCATATCCCTGTACGGCGCCTCGAAACTCGCGGCCGAGGCCCTGATAAGCTCCTATTGCCACACCTTCGATCTGAAAGCGGTGGCCTACCGGTTCGCCAACTGCGTCGGACCCAACTCCACCCATGGTGTCACCTACGATTTCGTGGCCAAGCTCACTGCCGATCCAGAGAAGATGGAGATACTGGGCGACGGACGGCAGCTCAAATCCTACTTCCATGTCACAGATTGCATCAGCGGTGTGCTGTCTGTATTGCCTGACAGGGTCTGTAACGACGAGTTACCATTTACGGCCTACAACATAGGCTCGCTGGATGCCATTGACGTAGTTACAATTGCCGACACAGTCGTGGAGGTCCTGGGACTGGACAAGGTCGAGTACTCGTTCACCGGTGGCAGCCGGGGCTGGGTCGGTGACGTACCCAAGATGATGCTGGACAGTACGGCCCTGGTGAAGCTGGGCTGGAAACCACGCTACACCAGTCAGGAGGCTATCCGGGCCACGGCCCGATGGCTCACAGAGCAGCCTGCCGGGTTCTGGCATGGAGGTGCCTAGCTGGCCC
>CAYSUX010000046.1:0-14460 GCA_964434315.1 uncultured archaeon | reverse complement strand
AAGGAAAGAATTGAAAAAAAGGGTTGTCATATGAGAGGTCTCCCGGACATCACATACTCAAGATGAATGGTTGACTTAAAAAGGTTTTGTGTTATCGAACATTGACAGGTTCATGAAATAAGGGTAGCCCTCCTGAAGAAAAGGTGACAGGGCAGACCTCAGCGGCGCCGACGAATGACCCGGCGTCGTAACCGGGGCTCTCGGGGGTCAGTCTCGGTCTCACCAAAGACCCAGTCCTCCTCCGGCAGTTCCGGGAAGAACACCAGGCCCTCGCCCTCAACCACATCTGGCACATGGGTCATATCGATGAGGTCGGCATGGGCCAGGGCCTCCTTGTACAACCGGGCCCCGCCGATGAACCAGATATCCTTGCCTGGGGCCCGGGCCTCGGCGGCGGCCAGGGCGGCCTTCAGACCGGGGCAGGCCAGGACCCCGTCGGGCAGTTCCAGGTCGTCGGGGCGGCTGGTGCCCACCAGATTGAGCCGCCCGGGCAACGGCTTCACCGGCAGCGACTCCCAGGTCACCCGGCCCATGATGACCACCCCGCCCATGGTCAGCCGCTTGAAGCGCTGCAGATCGGCCGGGTAGTGCCAGGGCATATTGCCGTCCTTGCCGATGACGCCCTGGGGATTGACGGCCACGATGATGGCCTTCATCAGCTACACCGCCACCTTGAAGTTGATGGGCGGATGGGGGTTGTACCCGACTATCTTGAACGTCTCAAGCAGGGTGGCCGTGTCGATATCGGGTCCGGTCAGGGCCATCACATCGTCGAGGGGGTGAAGCTCGGGGTCGATCTCCAGCCTGGGAAGCGGTCTGAGCTCCCGGGCCAGTTGCAGCTTGAGGCCTGGACCGTGATCGTAGCCGGCCATGGAGCCGTCGGCCTTGGCGGTGTAGATATGGGCGTCCACCAGGGTGTGGGCGAAGAGGCCTGCCCGGATATTGGAAAGACGGGCAAAGAGCTCCAGCAGGAAGCTGTAGCCGGCGATGTTGTAGGGCACCCCCAGGGCGATGTCGCACGACCGCTGGGTCAGATGGAGGTTCAGCCTGGGCTCACCGTCGGCCGTGTACTGAACATTGAAGATGAATAGCAGATGGCAGGGCGGCAGGGCGCTGGTCTGGGCATTGTCCGGATACCAGGCCGAGATGATCAGGCGGCGACTGTCGGGGTTGCGGTCGAGCTCATCCAGGACCCAGCGAACCTGGTCGTTGAAGCCCGGCTCCCCGGGCTCTGGCCCGCCTCCCGAGGTGCCTTGCGCGGCGCCTACCACGACAGTGCCTCCGGGGCTCCTATCGCCGCCCCCCAATGAGCCTGCGGTGCCCTCTTCGACCAGGGCCGTGGTCGCTGTGGCAGGCCCTTGATTGCCAGTCGGGCCCATGCCCGCTTCCGGTGGGTCTCCGCCCACCTTTGACGGCTGTCGGGCGACAGGGAAATGACGCCAGAAATGGCCATAGGCCGAGGGGACCAGACCGGCCTTGTCAGCCCAGGGGTCCCAGAACTTGCAGCCATGGCGGCGCAGCATCTCGATGTGAGGCTCGCCTGACAGGAACCAGAGGTTCTCCACGACGATGTTCTTCCACGAGATCTCCTTGGTGGTGAGCAAGGGGAAGCCTTTGGCCAGGTCGATGGCATAGTTGATGTTGAAGGCCGAGAGGGTGTCCACACCGGTGCGGTTCTTTTTGCGGGTTCCGCGGGTCAGGACCTCACGGACCGCGTCCAGGTACTGTCTCATGGCAGGGCCGGACGGGCCAGTATGAGGAGGGCATAAGGGGTTTGGTCAGGTAAAGTCCATTGGTGGAAAATGGTGCCGGGCTTCGGAGTGCGCCAGGTCAGTGAAACACTCCGAAGTCGACGCGTCTTCGACCAAAAGGAGAAGACGCGGGAGGTTTGATAGGCGAAGCCGGTCCTGAGAGCTATCAAACAGAGGTACCCAATTCCGCCAACTGGCGGGATTGGAGTGCCGGGCTTCGGAGTGCGCCAGGTCAGTGAAACACTCCGAAGTCGACGCGCCTTCGACCAAAAGGAGAAGGCGCGAGAGGTTTGATAGGCGAAGCCGGTCCTGAGAGCTATCAAACAGAGGTACCCAATTCCGCCAACTGGCGGGATTGGAGTGCCGGGGGCGGGGTTCGAACCCGCGGCCTTCGGATATCTCAGGTGCGTCGGGTCGTTATCAGCAACCATATCTCGCCCACAAGGGGCCAGACAGGCCGGTTGGGCAAGATTGTCGCTTCGCCTTGGGCGACCCTATGAGTCCGACGCTCCACCAAGCTGAGCCACCCCGGCACGTTGGTCATCTCGGCTCGGGCGCCGAAAAGCGACAGGGTTTAAAGGTTGCCCGAACCCCGAGCCCCGAATCCCGAACCCAGGATCAAGAGCATACTGACATTCCCCATTCCTCATTCCCTATTCCCCATTCCCCGGCAAGGTCCAGTCCAGGCAGAGGCGGGCTCCATTTGTGTTTTCCCGGAACATGGAGCCAATGGCCAATGGCGAACAAGGAATGTGGAAAATGGAGCTGGAGCAACGTAAGCTATAAGGTGACCGGGTTATCTTTTGACCCATGTCCCTGAGACCGGCAGCCCTTATCATCGTGACCATTCTGATCCTGGCGGGAGGGGTCGCAGGGTGGATGTTCCACGGAACCGGATCATCGAAGGTCGATGAAGAGCCTGAGGAACCACCGGCCCAGGAGCCTCCTCCATCAGAGCCTCCCGGTCCCAACTGGACGCTTACCGGACGACTCAGGCCGGGGGCGAGCCTGGGCGGTTACTGCACCCTGAACTTCCTTTTCGAGTATCCCGACGGTAAGCTGGCCATCGGTACCGCGGGCCACTGCAACGAGGTCAACGATACGGTCTCCAATCCAGATGTGGGCGAGTTCGGTGTCGTGGTCTACAGTGTCGATGATTTTGGCGGTCGCAATCTGGATTTCGCCCTCATCGACATCTACGAGCATCTCTATGATGAGGCAAATCCCCAGGTACGACGCTGGGGGGGTCCGACAGCCCATACCACCGCCTCCCAGACCAACACCGGCGAACTCATCGATGTCTATGGCTATGCCGTCGGTGTCGGCGCCAACGAACAGACCCGGGCCCGTACCGGTATCCTGTCGAGTGATGACGAGCAGACCTTTGACTCGGACATTCCGGTCTGGTGGGGCGATAGTGGGGGTCCCTTGGTCATGGATGATGACCGGGCGGGCCTGGGTGTTGTCAGCCGGGCCGGTAGCACCTCTACCCTGACCGGCTCAACTGTGGAATATATCATGTACAACCTGGAAGCCGATGGTTTCGAGGTCGAGCTGGTTTTGGCCGAGGCACTGTAACTGTAATCCAACATCATTCACCAACCGACTTCGTTCCTTGCCAGCTTCATTCCTTGCCAGCTTGCCAGCCATTCATTCAAGTTCAAATATTCATTTCCTTCCTTCCACCGGCGATCCGGCCAATCAACCTTTCTTGTTATCCTCTTCTTACTATCTATCCTCTTCTTACTATCTATCCTCTTCTTACTATCTATCCTCTTCTTACTATCGATAACCGGGCATCGCCCCTCTTATATATTTCATCTAACTGGCCACCCGGTCAAAATGACCCCTTCCGAAAGTAACTTCAAGCCGATCCAACCGGTCACCGGCGATTACAACCCCTATGCCCTGGAGCGATCCGTCAGGCAGCGCTGGGAAGATCTGGGGGCCTACGAACTCACCCGTCGATACAGGGCCGATGGCAAGGACTGGTACATCATCGATGGCCCGCCCTACACCTCCGGGGCCATTCATCTGGGCACGGTCTGGAACAAAGCCCTCAAGGATTCGATAATTCGATACAAGCGGATGCACGGTTTCAATGTCCGGGACCAGGCAGGCTGGGATATGCACGGCCTCCCCATCGAGGTCAAGGTGGAAAAGGAGCTCAACTTCGCCAACAAACAGGATATCGAGGATTACGGTATCGATCGGTTCATTGCCAAGTGCCGGGAGTTCGCCATCAAGCACCGGGAGATCATGACCGATGAGTTCAAGGAACTGGGTATCTGGCTGGACTGGGAGAGGCCTTACCAGACCATCGAGAACTCCTATATCGAGGCCGCCTGGTGGACCCTGGCCCAGGCCGAGCAGAAGAAGCTGCTATTCCAGGATCTGCGCACCGTTATCTGGTGTCCCCGTTGCGAGACCGCTCTGGCCGAGGCCGAGATAGAATACTGGGATGAGGAGGACCCCTCCATATGGGTCCGATTCCCCTTACTGGACCGTCCCGGCGAGTCCATCGTCATCTGGACCACCACTCCCTGGACCCTGCCCGCCGACCTGGCCGTAGCGGTTCACCCGGACCGGGAATATGTGCGGATCAAGGTCTGGAACGAGAACGAAGATGGCAACCGCACCGACGAGGAGATACTCATCTGCGCCGCAGCTTGCGCTGAAGATGTGGCCCGGGCCGGTCGCTTCAGTGGATATGATGTGGTGGATTCGATACCCGGTGATGTACTGGAGGGAATGAAGTACAAACACCCACTACTGGAGGAGATGGAGTACCACCGGACCCTCGAGGGAGACTGGATCCACAAGGTCATCTGCGCAGACTATGTGGAGCTGGATTACACCGGTTGTGTCCACACGGCACCCGGTCATGGTCCAGAGGACTTCGAGATCGGCCGCCAGTATGGCATACCGCCGTTCTGCCCCATTGACCCCGCCGGTTGTTTCACCGATGATGTGGAAGGCTGGAAGGGCATGTTCCACAAGGACGCCGATGAGTCGATAATGAAGTTGCTGGCCGAGAAAGGCATACTGCTTCACCGGGATATCCTGAATCACCGTTTCGGCCATTGCTGGCGCTGCAAATCCCCCATCACCTACCGGGTGACCAAACAATGGTACCTGAGGGTCACCGAGATCAAGGACCGGATGCTGGAGGAGGTGGCCCGCGTCAAATGGACTCCCGAATGGGCCGGTTCATCCCGCCAGAAGGAATGGGTGGCCAATGCCAGGGACTGGTGTATCTCTCGCCAACGATACTGGGGCATCCCGTTCCCGATCTGGCGATGTGATGGATGCGAGAAGCGCAGGGTCATTGGCTCCCTGGCCGAACTGGTGGCCGCCGGCGCTCCCGTGGATATCGAACTCCATCGACCCCATGTGGACGCGATCACCATGGACTGCGATTGCGGGGGAACGATGCGCAGGGTCGAGGATGTCCTTGATGTCTGGTTCGACTCCGCCGTATGCTCATGGGCCCAACTGAACTATCCGGGCCATAAGGCTGATTTCGAACGCTGGTGGCCTTGCGATTTCATTGTCGAGGCTCACGATCAGACCCGGGGCTGGTTCTATTCCCAGCTCGGGGCCTCGGTGGTGGCCTTCGATCGTATCCCCTACGACGAGGTGCTGATGCACGGCTTTGCCATGGGCCACGATGGAAAGCCGATGTCCAAGTCGTTGGGGAACTTCACGCCGCCCCTGGAGATCATCAGCGAGTTCGGCGCCGACGCCATGCGGTTCTACATCCTGACCGTCTCGGCCCAGTGGGAAGATGTTTCATTCCAGACCGAAGGCGTAAAGCAGGCCCTGAAGCTATTCAACGTCCTGTGGAACCTCTACCGTTTTGCCACGACCTACATGGCTCTTGACAATTACGCCCCGCCGACCGACGCCCCCGGCCCTGCCAGCCTGCCCATCGAAGAGCAGTGGTTGTTGAGTCGCCTGGAGTCCACCAAGAGGACCTTCACCGCCGAGTTCGACCGCTGGTATCTCCACCGAGCCGGAAGAGCCCTAGAGCAATTCGTTCTGGAGGACCTGTCCCGTTGGTATGTGCGATTGGTACGCGACAGATTATGGGAGGAGACCGACGCTCCCGGCAAGGCGGCCACCTACTTCACCCTCTGGAACGCCCTGCGCGAGACGGCCCTGATGCTGGCGCCGTTGACCCCTCACATCGCCGATGAGCTCTATTCGAATCTGGACGGCGGTCTGCCCACGGTGCATATGGCCGATTGGTCTGCTTCCGATGAGCAGTATATAAACCTGGAACTGGAATCCCAGATGGCCCTGGGCCGTGAGATGGTGGAGGCCTGCGCCGCGGCCAGGGAGAAACTGGGCCGCAAGCTGCGCTGGCCGGTGGCACGGGTGATCCTGCAGGGCGGGCCCGAGGTGGCAGCCGCCGCCAAGGCCCTGGAGCCCATGCTCAAGACGCAGTGCAACGCCAAGGCCGTGGAGTACTCGGAGCACTGGGAGGGGCTGAAAGTGGAAGCGAGCCCCAACTTCAAGGCCCTGGGACCGACCTTCAAAGGCCAGGCCAAAGCCGTGGCCGAGGCCCTGCGAGCAGTTGATGGGCCCGCCCTCCAGCAGGCCCTGGAGAGCGCGGGCACCGCCAGCCTCCGCCTGCCGGGCGACGGCGCCGATGGTGATAACGCTGGCGACGCTGGTGACGAGGATGAGGTGACGATAACGCCCGAGATGGTCCAGTTTCGCTCAATACTTCCCGAATCGGCGGCCTCCAGTCCCTTTTCGGCGGGCACCCTCATCGTGGACGGCGCCCTCACCGATGAGCTGCGCGCCGAGGGATACGCCAGGGACCTGGTGCGCCGTATCCAGCAGATGCGCAAGGACCTGGACCTGCCGGTGGAAGCCGCAGTCAGGGTCAGCTACACCGCCCCCGAAGCCCCCGACCTGCTGAAGCAACTGGCTGACTGGCAGCCCTATATGGCCAGGGAGACCAGGGCGGAGGAGCTCAGGGTCGCCGCTCTGGAGAATAAGGTGGCGGGCGAACTGGTCAAGGAGTGGGACATCGAGGGTGTCAAGTTCATTATCGGTGTGGCGAGGGTCGAGTAGGTTTCGGGCTTCGAATGTCGATGTCAGGTCCAAAATCCAAAGGGAACCGATGACCTCAAAAAGCTCCCCAAACACTTTAACCGGCGACCATGCTTTCGTCGAACATGGGTGACGGTCCTCTCGACCTGAAGTTCTTCAACGACCATAATTTTAAGCGTCGACTCTGCCCGGCCTGCGGCTATCACTTCTGGGCGCTTCCGGACGATAAAGGCCGGTTCGTTCACGGCGAGCTCTGCGGCGATTCGCCCTGTGTGGAGTACTCGTTCCTGGGCGCCCCGGTGGTCCCCAGAGCCCATGACCTCGACTCCATGCGGGAACTCTTCCTGGGGTTCTTCGAGAAAAGGGGCCATACCCGGCTGGCCAGATATCCGGTGGTGGCCCGGTGGAGGACCGATATCTACCTGACCATCGCCTCCATCGCCGATTTCCAGCCCCATGTCACCTCGGGCCTGGTACCGCCTCCGGCCAATCCGCTGACCATCTCCCAGCCCTGCATCCGGCTCAACGACATGCCCTCGGTGGGCCGCTCGGGTCGCCACCTGACAACCTTCGAGATGATGGCCCATCATGCCTTCAACTCACCGGCCGAAAAGATCTACTGGCAGAACGGGACAGTCAAGCTCTGTCACCAACTCTACACCGACGAGTTGCATATAAAGCCTGAATTGATCTCGTACAAGGAGAATCCCTGGGTCGGCGGGGGCAATGGCGGGCAGGCCCTGGAGGTATTGGCAGGCGGCCTGGAGCTGGCCACACTGGTCTTCATGAACCTAAAGGATGATCCAAAAGGCCCGGTAGAGCTGAAGGGGCAGAGGTTCAGCGAGCAGGAGCTGGCCATCGTGGACACCGGTTATGGCCTGGAGCGGATGGTCTGGGCCTCCCAGGGCACCTCGACCCTGTACGAGGCAATCTATCCCGAGGTGGTCAGGTTCGTCAGCCGGGAGGCAGGGGTCGAAGAGCTACTGTTGGATCCCACCATCTCCCGGTTGATCGGCCTGAACGCCAGGGTAGCGGGCGTGCTCAACATCGATCTGGGCACCGATCTACCGGCCCTGCGCAAGGAGGTTCTGGGACGTTTGCGCCAGGAGGGATTGAAGCTTTCGATGGAAGAGCTACTGGCGGCGGTGGAACCCCTGGAGCGGGTATTCGCCGTGGCCGACCATGCCCGATGCCTGGCCTTCATGTTCGGTGACGGGGTGGTGCCCTCATCGGTCAAGTCGGGCTATCTGGCCCGGATGGTGGCTCGCCGGTCACTGGGATTACTGGAGCGACTGGGCTGCCCCGACCTGTTGTCCGAGATCGTCAAGGCCCAGCTCGACCAACTGACCGGTTTCCCGGAACTGATCCAGGCCCGGGACCGGATCCTGAAGATCATCGAACTGGAGGAACGTCGGTACTCGGATACCCTGAGCCGGGGGCGCAGGGCCGTGTCACGCTACCTGAAAGAAAACCCGGATTCCGGGTTTGGCGTCGATCAGCTCATCCACTTCTACAACTCGGCGGGATTGCCACCCCAGGTCGTGGCCGCCGAGGCGGCCCAACATGGCATCCAGGTGGAGGTCCCGGCCGATTTCACAGCCCGGGTGGCCGTGGCCCATGACAAGGAAGAGGCCAGGGAAGAGACGACCGGGCGGACCCTGGCACTGGCGGCCACCGAATCCCTCTACCATGCTCGACCCCCCGACCGGAACTTCGAGACCGAGGTGCTCTGGTCCCAGGGTAGCGAGGTGGTCCTGAAGGCCACCGGATTCTATCCCGAAGGCGGGGGCCAACCCTGCGATCTGGGTCATCTCGAGTTCAGCGAGGGCGAACAGGCGAAGGTCACCGATGTCCGGAAGCACGACGGGGTTATCGTCCACACCCTGGAGGGCCATGTTCCGGCGGTGGGCACAACGGTCAGGGGCGTGCTCGACTGGGAGCGCCGGATGGCCCATGTACGCCACCATACCGGGGCCCATATCGTCGGAGCCGCGGCCCGCCGCCTGCTGGGCGACCATATCTGGCAGGCCGGGGCCAACAAGACCGCGAAGAGAGCCCGGCTGGATATCACCCACTATCGTCGTGTCACCGCTGAACAGCTCGAAGAGATAGAGCGTATCGCCAACGAGATAGTCCTGGCCGACGAACCTGTGAAGCATACTGAGCTACCCAGGTCCGTAGCCGACGCCCGGTTCGGCCATGTCCTCTACCAGGGAGGCGTGCCTTTGGGCTCGAAGCTCTGGGTAGTGCGCATCGGCGCGGACGACCGGCATCTGATCGATGTGCAGGCCTGCGGTGGAACCCATGCCGGCCATACCGGTGAGATCGGCTATATCAAGCTGCTGGGCTCGACCCGGGTCCAGGAGGGCATCGAGCGTCTGGAGTTCGCGGCCGGCCTCGCCGCCGTCGCCGCCGGCCAGGAGCGGGAGCGACTGTTACGGCAGGCCGCAGAGCCGCTGGGAGTGCCGGTGGACCGGTTGCCGGCCACGACCCAACGCTTCTTTGCCGAGTGGAAGGAACGGGGCAAGGAGGTGGAACGGCTACAGAAACAACTGGCCAAAGGGAGCGGCAGCGGCATCACCAGCGAAGATGTGGGCGGCATCACCATCCATTGGGGTGTAAGGAACGGCTCAGGCATGGACGAGCTGCGATCCATGGCCCGGGAGCTGACGGCAAGACCGGGCAGCCTGGCCCTGCTGGGGGCCGTACCCGAGGGCTCGCCCAAGGCCATGCTCTTTGCCGCGCTCGGACCCGAGGCACCGGAGGATCTCCATTGTGGTAGGCTACTTCAGGCGGGAGCCCGGGCCGGTGGCGGCAAGGGCGGAGGCAAGCCTTCCATCGCCCAGGGCGCCTGTCCGGCCCAGGGTGTCGAGGCCGCTATCGCGGCCATGGTGGAGGTCGCGAAGGCGCAGTTGGGTGGGTGAGCGAGTAGGTAAAAGTAAGTGACTTGCTCGAATGCTTGAGCGCTCACTCCGGCGAGAACATGATGACTGTGCCATCAAGTGGGCTCAGACCAGTCCCGAGCTGCTCAGGGTCTCCTCGCCCACCTCTTCGGGGGAGGGGGCCGAGTCCCGGTCCATCTCCTCCTGGGCCCTTTGGGCCTCATCCACCAGACGCAGGCCGTCAAGATACTCGATGGCCTCCTTGGCGGCCTTGCTCACCTTGAGGTCCTTCTCCTCGGAGGAGATGCGCTTGAGAGAGTAGAGCACCTCCTCGGACCAGTCGCCGCTGTTCCCAAGTCCATTGACAGCCCAGAGTCGCACCTTGGGCTCCTCGTTCGTCAGGGCCTTGAGGAAGGGCTGGACCAGTTCAAAGTGGCCTTCCATCAGGGACAGGGCCCGCCAGGCGTTACGTTGGACCTTGGGCAGACCATAACGGGTCAGCTCCAGCAGGGCCTCCTGGGAGTGTTTGCCATGACGGGAAAGGGATTTGGCGGCCCGACGACGGATATAGGGGTCCTCGTCGCCCATGGATTCGATCAGGGCCTCCCGGGCCGTACTGTTGCCGGGGAAGCGGGCCAGGGACTTGGCGGCGTGCCAGCGCATGTAGCGGTCCTCGGAGGCCAGGGCCTCCACCAGGTAGGGGATCGATCCCTCGGTCTGCAACCTACCCAGGGCGTCCAGGGATAGCCGGCGGGTGTTGTAATCCTCGCCCTGGAGACCGCGGTCGACCAGCTCGTCGATGGCGCCTTCGCCCATGGATTCGAATACCTCCAGGGCATCCTTGCGGACCTTGGGATTCTTGTCATCGATGGCGTCCATCAGTTGCTGGGCCACCACCTTCTCGTACTTGCCATCCTCGACGTCGATCATGAATCGCAGGCCCTGGATGGCGTGGCGGCGCACCACCGGATCCTCGTCGTTGAGGGACTCGACAGCCGCGTTGGCGGCGCCTTTGTCCTTGAACTGTCTGAGCAGCCCCTTCAAGGCCATGGCCGCCGAGCGACGGATGAACTTGTTATCATGCTCCATGGCCTCTATGACCTTGTCCCTGGCCTCTCTGAAAGGACGCTTGCCGATGACCTCCAGCGCGCCCCGGTGGGCCCAGGTCGTCTCGGGATCCTCCAGGGTATGCAATATGGGGCCCTTTATCTTCTTCAAGAGGATCTTGCGGTCCCGCTTGTGGGCCAGGGCTTCCAGGCAGGCGGTGTGTAGCTCGGCGTCGGCTGAGCGCAGGCCGTACATCAGGGCCTCTACGTCACCGCTCTGCCAGAGCTCCGGTATCTGTTGAGCCGTAAGGTGTACCAGCTTGAGTATGCGCTCATGCTCCAAGGGATCGATGCCCAGGCGTTCCCGGGCCACGGTCGCCCGTTCCTCATCCTGGGGAGAAAAGTAACCATCCTCCCAGGCCTCGGCGAGTATATCGTGATACTCCTTCAAACGAGGATCCTGGGATGTTTCGGAGCTTGACCCGAAGAAGGGCAGATCGACCATTGTAATCCCACGTCAAGTGGATTCGATTTTATTTAAGGGTATTTGTTGGTTGGTTGGTTCTTCCTATTCCTTTTAAATCAGCTTCGATTCCCAGAGCCATGGACCCGCCCCTGGATGCGCTGGCAGAGAACCGAAAAGACTGCGAAAACCCACTGGAGCCAACACCGGAAGGTGAAGGAACGACCTTGAAATTACTGAGACTGGCCGCCGAACTCTGGAAGCGGGGATTGTGTGTGGATTGTCTGGGGCGTCAGACCGCCAGGCTCGCCTACGGGCTCACCAACGGCCAACGGGGTCAGGCTCTACTGGTCAATCTGAGCATGGCCCGGGAAGTGAGCCAACAGCCTCCCGAATGGTTGGCCGGGGACCTGCCCTACCTGCATACCGAGGGGATGACGGACAGGGAGGATCGTGAGGCCTTTTTTACATCCAGGTCCCGGGATTGCCCCCTGTGCGACGGGCTGTTCCTGCAGATCGAAGAGCTGGCCGAGATGGCCCATGAGAGCGTTAAACCCTTCGAGGCCGACAGTTTCAGGATGGGTTCTATCATCGAAGAGCCACTTTTAAAGGCCCAGGCCGACCTGGTCCTGGAATTAGGGCTCAATTCCACAGAGAGCCTGAAGCAACATTTCAACCGGGAACTGAGCCACCATCTGAGCCACCTCAGTGGGCTCGAACCCGAGACCGACGACCCCCATCTGGTCCTGTTGCTGGATACCCGCTACGACACGGTGAAGATAACGGCAGGCTCATTGTTCGTCAAGGGGCGCTACCGGAAGCTGGTCAGGAATCTCCCACAGACCCATTGGCCTTGCCGGGATTGCCGGGGCATGGGCTGCCACAAATGCAACGGGACCGGGTATCGGTACCCCAGTTCGGTGGAACAGCTCGTCGCCAGGTCTCTTATGGAGGCCAGCCAGGCCTCGTCCGAACGGTTCCACGGCGCAGGCCGGGAAGATATCAATGTGCGCTGCCTGGGCACCGGTCGCCCCTTCATCATCGAGCTGCGCCTGCCCCGCCTACGGGACATCGACCTGGAGGAGATGGCCCGGAACATCAACGACGAAGCAGTGGGCCGGGTCGAGGTATCGGACCTGGAATGGTGCTGCCGCAAGGATATACCACCGTTGAAGCAGACCCGTTACGACAAGACCTATCAGGCCCAGGTGGCCTTCGAGACCCCGGTCACCGAAGAAAGTCTTAAGAAGGCCCTCAATCTGATGGCCAGCCGGGTCATCCAACAGCAGACCCCCTCTAGAGTGGCCCACCGACGGGCGGCGAAGGTCCGGGAACGGCGCCTGCGCAGCTTCAAGGTGATGGCCTTCGAACCCCGGGTCTGCGAGCTGGAACTGACCTGTGAGCATGGCACCTATGTCAAGGAGCTGCTTCACGGCGACGATGGCCGGACGCTCCCCAACCTGGCCGCCACGCTCGACACGCCCTGTCAGGTTACGGCCCTGGATGTCCTGGCCGTTCATGACACCTAATAAACCATCCGAGCCACGATCATGGTAAAACGATCCAAAGGGTTGCGTAGCAGCACCCGACACAAGCTTTCACGCCCTCGACGACTACGGGGCCTTAGCCCCATTACCCGCGCATTGCAGGTTTTCCAAGAAGGCAACTCTGTCAACATCGTCATCGACCCGTCGTTCCACAAGGGCCAGCCCCATCCCAGATTCCAAGGGTTGACCGGACGGGTGGTCGCCAAACAGGGAAAGGCCTACATGGTCCAGGTAAAGGTTGGCAACATGCCCAAGCGACTTATCGTCAGGCCCGAACATCTGCGGCCGCAGCGGTTTTAAAAAGGTGGTTAGATGAGTTCTCTAAGAACAGTCTCGATAGCTGAAGTGAAGGCCTTGCTGGAAGAGCAGATCCAAAAACGGGACCCGGAACTGGTGCTCTACGAGCAGAAACTGGCCCTGGACCATGCCCTGCGCACGGTCAAGCTGGACCTGGAACAGACCCGGGAGCTTATCAAGACCCTGATGGAACTGGAGAACGTGGACGAGACCTACGCGATCAAGATCGCTGATACGATGCCCTCGGACATCGAAGAGGTCAGGGCCCTCTACGTCAGAGAACGCTACTCGATAACCACCGAACAGATAGATGCCATCCTGGAGGCTGTGGCGAAGTACCGATAGGCGGTGTTTTGATGGAGGATTACGCCCACATACTAGATTACCTACCCCAGGGTCGCCATGATGCCAAGAAGATGTTTCGCCGGGAGCCGGTCTGCTACGCCATCGGCGAGAACGAGTTCAAGATATTCGAACTGAACCCGAAAGATAACGTCCAACTGGTCATCGGCGAGCGGGTCTATATCGGCAAGGAGGTGGATCAACGGGAGAAGATCGCCCATGTGCGGGCCCGTATCGATTTCCACGACCTGACCACCACCGCCCAGGCCGAGCTGCCCTACATCATCGCCGAGATCGTTAACAAACGGGAATCCGAGTTCCTGGATTTCTTCAACCGGGCCCAGCCGGTCTCGATGCGCTTCCATATGCTGGAGCTCTTACCGGGTCTGGGCAAGAAGACCATGGAGATGGTCGTGGCCGAACGCAAGAAGGGCGACTACGAAAGCCTGGCCCAGATCAAGGAGCGGGTGCCCACCATCCACGCTCCCGAGAAGCTCATCGCCTCAAGGGTGGTCCTGGAGCTCAAGGACGAGAACCAGAAGTACCATCTGTTCGTCAAGCGGTGAACCGAGCCGCCTCCAGGTTGTGGCCACAGTCGTTCTACTATCCTGATCCTAAAGAGTTGGGTAACATCTGGCATGGCAGCCAAGAAGAAGGGTGGGCCGGTTGTTCTACAGCAACCACTGGAACTGCTCCACTGTCAACCCGGCTTGACGTAGCCCCGGATGGCCTCCTTGATGTTGACTGCCGCCTCCTCCCTTGTGGCTCCCTGGCTGATGCAATACAACCGGGCAGACTGGGACATTCGGCAACCCAGCCGCCATCCTCGTCGGGATAGACCAGTACCTGTCTCATGATTCGTAATATAATATGCTCCTGCTTCCATATCAAAGGGCCACCTGTTACGGCTGGCCCTGGGACTGGAGGCCGTCCACTCTCTGTCTGCCTTGCCAGCACCCTCGTTGTGGTCTATGTGCCCTTTCCTGTTGTTCAAGGTGATTCCCAGTTCAAACCCAGACCATCCTAAGGTCATCCTAAGGTCATCCTAAGGTCATCCTAAGGTCATCC
>CAYSUX010000045.1:0-14607 GCA_964434315.1 uncultured archaeon | reverse complement strand
TGGCCGACGCCATCTCGTCATTGGGACGGGGGCCGGGAGGGGGTTTGGTGGTGGCCGACGCCATCTCGTCATTGGGACGGGGGCCGGGAGGGGGTTTGTTGGCGGGGCGGGGGCTGATGGTGGGGTGGGGACTGATGGTGGCCTCCGAGGGCCGGGATCCTGAGGGGCTCTTGGCTTGCGATGCCTGCCCATCAACGGTATCGGCGACATCGGCGATCCTCTCCCATGCCGCGTCCCGTTTTTCCAGCTCTTTTAGCTCCTCTAGCTCATCATCCGGATATCGGGTCTCCCCTGGAGCCTTCTTGCGCCAGATCCGAATCGAGTCCGCCAGGGTCCGGGCCTTGGCATTGGCCGTGGGTGAGGAATGGGCATTGAGGACCTCGATGCCGTCGAAGGGCAGGTCCATGGAGATGATGGGACCCAGTCCCGTGACCAGACGAAAGGGATGGGCGGCCATGGCCAGGCAGTTGGATAGCTGGGTCATGCGCACGATCTGGGAGGGTGGAAGGTCCTTTGGCATCTCCCGGTCGATGTCATAGACCAGGATGTGGCCCTTGTCGCTGGATATCTCGCACCCGGGGATGAACAGCAGGCCCGCTGCCCTGGCCAACTTTGCCATCCTGGAGTGGTTGGCAATGGAGTTGTGATCGGTCAGAGCCAGGCCATGAAGGCCGGCGGCCTTGACTGCGGCGATTATCTCCTCGGGAGTGGTAAAGGAGTCGATGGAAGCGTCACTGTGGATATGCAGGTCCAGTCGCAGGGGGCCCATGTCGCCGTTCTCGATACCGTCGTTCTCGATACCGTCGTTCTCGATACCGTCGTTCTCGGTTTCCATGGCAGGTTCCAATCCCGGTTTCATGGTGCTTATCACCTGACCGTGGCGCCATCGTCGACCTCGCTATCAGGGGTCAGGAGCACCACCCGGCCCCGGCTATCCTCGGCGGCCAGTAACATCCCGTCGGATCTGATGCCCCGCAGTCGGGCAGGCTTGAGATTGACGGCCACGATTATCTGTTTCCCCTTCATTTCCCCGGGTTTGTAATAGGGGCGCATACCGGCCACTATCTGACGCTTTGGTCCTCCGAGGTCGGCCTCGATCACCAGCAGTTTGTCGGCCTTGGGATGGGACTTGACGGCGGTGACCGTCCCCACGCGCAGGTCGAGTTTCATAAAGTCGTCGAAGCTTATCTGTTCCTTCAGGTCAGGTAGTTCGGTATCGGTCATGGGATCACTCTCACTTCGGGAAGTCTCGGTCTTGGTCTCGGCCTTGGTCTCGGCCTTGGTCTCGGCCTTGGAGTCGCTCTTTTTGGACCGCTTACTTTTACCCTTGCTTTTGCCCTTGCTTTTGCCCTTGCTTATGCCTTTGGCCCTTTCACCGGCCTCAGCCACTCCTTCGGCCTTCAGTACGGCGATCAGGTCCAGCTTGCCGAACAGGGGCTCGGGCTTCTCTTTCAGCTCGTAACGGGTCTGGCCTTGCAGGGGCGAGTTCCAACCAGCCTCTTCGATGGTGCCGGGTTGACCCAGGGCCTCCCAGGTCTTGAGGGCGGCTTGGGGCAGGAAGGGGGTCATCAGGACCGACAGGGCCCTGGCCAGGTTGCAGAGGCTCACCAGTACCTCCCGGCATCGGTCCGGGTCCTCCTTGACCAGCTTCCAGGGGGCGGCCCGGTCCATGGCCTGATTCCCGTACTGGGCCAACTCCATCACCGCCTTCCAGGCCTCCTTGAACCGGCAGGCCTTCAGGGCCTGGTCGACGATTTTGTGGCTCTCGGTCACCTTCGCCTCCATCTCCGGGTCCCAGGGCTGTCCGGCCTCGACGGTGCCAAAGCGGCTCCGGGTGAAGGATAGTACCCGATGGATCAGATTGCCGAGGGTGGCTACCAGCTCGTTGTTGACCCGGGTGACGAAATCCTCCCAGGAGAAGTTGGCGTCCCGCTGCTCGGGCATGTTGGCGGTCAGATAGAAGCGCAGCAGTTCGGGATCGTAGCGCTCGAGAAAGTCAGGCAGGCCGATGAGATGGCCCCGGGACTTGGAGAACTGGGACTGGTCCAGTAGCAGGTACTCGTTGGCAGGTACGTCGTAGGGCAGGTTGAGCCCGCCGGCGCCCAGCAGGATGGCGGGCCAGATGATGGTGTGGAAGGGGATGTTGTCCTTGGCCAGAAAATAGTAACTCCGGGAATCCGGGTCCTCCCAGAAGTCCCGCCACAGGTCAGGCTGGCCCACAAGCTCGCTAAAGGCCCGGGAGGCCGAGTGGTAGCCCATGACCGCCTCGAACCAGACATAGATACGCTTCAGCTCGTATCCCGGGTATGGCACCTCCACCCCCCAGGAGAGGTCCCGGGTGATGGCCCGGTCACGAAGGCCGTCGGCCATCCAGTTGCGGGTAAAGGACAGGACATTGTCCCGCCAGTGCTCCTTACCATCGGCCAGCCACTCCCTGAGCTTTGGCTCGAGCTTGGATAGGGCCAGATAGAGATGCTCGGTATCCCGCCATTCTGGGGTCCCGCCGCAGAGCTTGCAGCGAGGCTTGAGAAGCTCGCTGACCTCGAAGGCCTTGCCGCATTCGTCGCACTGGTCGCCCCTGGCGTCGGTACAGGCGCAATTGGGGCAGCAACCTTCCAGGTATCTGTCAGGCAGGAATCGGGCGCAGGAGGGGCAGTAGGGCGCCTCCCGGGTCATGGGATAGATGTACCCGTTGTCCACCAGCTTGCCGAACAGCTCGTGTACCACCTCCCGGTGGGCGGGGGTGGCGGTGTGGGTGTAAAGATCGAAACCGATGCCCATTCGCTCCATACACCGGCTGTGAAGCTCATGGTAGCGGTGGGCGATATCGGCCGGCTCGACCCCTTCGGCCTCGGCGGTGACGGTGATGGGGGTGCCGTGCATATCGGAGCCCGAGACCATCAGCACCTCGTTACCGGCCAGTCGGTGGTAGCGGGCGAATATGTCGGCGGGCAGGTAGCAGCCGGCGACGTGGCCCAGGTGGAGCGGGCCGTTGGCGTAAGGCCAGGCGACTCCGATGAATATCCGTGCCATCGCCGGGCCATGCCGGGTGGTGGTTAAGGGCTTTTGCGCTTTGGGGTACAGTGAGGTGACGCTGGCTCGCGTTGGCGGCAATCGCTGGTGAGATGTACAGACAGAACCACTTTATCCCCTCCCGACCAATAGCCCCGGCCATGGCCATCTACAAACTGGGCGACAGGGTCCCTCAGATCGACGAATCGGCATATATCTTCGAGTCGGCGGATATCATAGGGGATGTGCGCGTCGGTCCCGAGGTCTACATCGGTCCCGGCGCCCGGCTGCGAGGCGACTACGGCACCATCATCGTCGGCCGGCGCTCGATGATCGAGGACAACTGCGTGGTCCATGCCAGGCCCGATGAGAGGACGGTCATCGGCGAGCGGGTCACCGTGGGCCATGGGGCGATACTGCACAACTGCACCCTGTGCGACAACGCCCTTATCGGCATGGGCGGCATCGTGGCCGACTATGCCACCGTAAAGGAGTGGGGCGTGGTGGCCGAGGGCGCCGTGGTGCGCAACAAGTTCACGGTCCCTTCCAGGACCATCGTTGCCGGTGTGCCCGCCAAGGTGATCGGCGAGATCGACGATGACTATATAAAGACCTGGACCAGTTTCAAGGGCATGTACCCCTGGCTGGCCACCGAACGTTATCCTCAGGATTTGAAACAGGCGAAAAGGGAGGAATGCCCGCCCCGCCCCGACTCCCGCCCTCCCGAGGACCTGCGCCGGGAGCCTCGCCACGACCCTCGCCCAGGCTCCGGCCAAAAGGAGGCGAGCCCATGATGGTCGGACTGTGCCATCAGTGCGGGGCTCCGGCCCAGGGCACATGCCGGATGTGCGGTCGGACCTTCTGCGGGGCCCACCAGGGCGGCGCGGGTTGCTGTTCGTCCTGCGGTGGCCTCATGGGCGCCGGGTGATCTCGCTACTTTTCTCGTATACGGCCAGGCGGGCAAGCGGGCAGGGCAGGCAGGCGGGCACGACCAACGACCGACCGACCGACGGAATGACTAAATAATAGGACAAAAAACCAGTCGAGAATCTATAATATCGCCTGGCCGATTGCCATCGTACATGTCTAATGAGAGTAAGACAAAGGAAACGGAATTCGTTCCCGCCAACGAGCTCGAGGCCGAAAACCCCAAGCCCGCCAACGAGAACGATCCCGGTGGAGCCCATTTCGTGAAAGAACTGCTCGACGGCGATCATACCTACACCATCGACAGTGATCGGATCCAGTACCATCCCGACAGGGGATGGATCCTGTTCGATTTCCTGCGTTGCGTATCGGTACCGCCCCAGCAGAGCCATCCCAACCGGTACTGGTTCAAGAACTCCCGGAAGTTCCAGTCCCTCTGGCGCCTGGCCCAGGCACTGGACGGGACCCTCTATCTGGTGAACTACGGGGATGATCGGGACCTGGGGGTCCGGCTGATCCATGTTCAGGACATGGACCTGAAAGGGGTCTCTGAAGAGAACATCAAGAACATGGACTGGAAGGATTTCCAGGGTTGGTTCAAGACGATGAACCGGGAATGCGGACCGGATATGCCCGCTCCCTGAATATGAAAGCCAAAGCTTATCAGGAGCAACTCGCTTGATCTTGACCGAGGTCTGAACATGCCAGACGAAGACGCGACGTGCCCCTATTGCAAGAAGAAGGTCGGGATCGATGCCAACCCCTACAACTTTCGCTCGGTCAATTTCTCGCCCGAACGGGGTTCCCGTCGAAACCAGGGACCCGCGCAGATCCAGATAATATCGATACTGTGCGCCAACTGCAACAAGGTCCTGGGTTTTGTTAACGCCTGATATCGAAACCGGCTGAAAGTCTCTGGCGATCCGAGCAGCTTTGGCTATGTATGTTAATGTAAGGAAAAGGAAGGAACAGCTCGAACCAGGTCCGCTTCAATGGGATCCGGGTCGGAGGCTATCTTCTACTGGCTGTGGAACTCCTCTATCATCGCTCTTGGGACGCTCACTCACAGGGCCCGGCTATCCAGCAGGGCCTTCCACATCTCCTTGCGCATCTTGGCGGTTTCTTCCTTTTCCCCATCATTTGCTCTATCATCCATTGCGTCATCTGCTCTATCATCTGCATCGTCATTTGCTCTGATATCCGTTGCGTCATCTGCTCTATCATCTGCATCGTCATTTGCTCTGATATCCGTTGCGTCATCCGCTGTGTTGTCTGCTACGTCATCTGCTCTGTCATCCACACAAGCCGCGCAGGTATCCCTGGCTTCGATGAGAAAATCTGATACCGGCTCATCCATCTCCCAGTCGATGGAGTGACCGGGATCCGAGGGTGTCATGGATATCTTTTTCTTTAAATTGGTATCGTCGATGGGAGTACTTTCCTGGAACGGCTTCAAACGACGTAGTAGAAGACCATCCGCGTAGGGCTCGATGGAGAGCAGGTCACCAGCCTCGCAGAATCCGCCCCTGAAGCATTTGGGTATCGATATCTGGCCCGCCGAGGTGACTTTGACTGCTTCGAGTTTAGCCATAGGTTCACAATATGGATAAGATGTACAATAACCTTTGGTATGGATAAGGTAAGAGAGTTGTCCAGGCGCACTTCATTGGTCATTGATCCAGATCCAAAGAATGGCCTGAAGGCTAGTGTCATGTCATCCCAATAATATCGCAATGAATGTGAACCTCCTGCTATTCATGGCTGGGAGGTTCACCCGACATTTGAAAGTTGACGCGACACTAGAGACCGATATCGAGCCTCTCTAGGGGTCTGATCAACTCGGGCGAATCGTTGGCTGGCGAGTTCACCCGCTTGGATACCGGATAGGCCTCCATGGCCTCGGCCGGATAGGGCTTGAGAAGAGCGCGCAATCTATCCCGGTCCTCGTTCAAGGGGTCCAGCCAGGTGGCCCGCTGCTTTCCGGGGATGATGGCCGGCATCCGAGGGTGTACCGGTTCCATCAGTCGATTGGGAGTTGTGGTTATTATCGCGCAGGTGTCAAGCTCCATACCGGCTGGACCGCTCCAGTGCTCGTAGAGGCCGGCCATACCAAAGGGTTCTTTCGACCTGAGCCCCACATACATCGGCTGCTTGCCCATGGGGTCCTTGCGCCATTCATAGAAGCCGCTGGCCGGGATGAGACACCGCCGCCGCGTAAAGGCCGTCCTGAAGCCGGGTTTCTCGGCAATGCTCTCGGCCCGGGCATTGATCATCCTGGTCCCAATGGCCGGGTCCTTGGCCCAGGAGGGCACCAGACCCCACTGGAACCGGGCCAGAGTGCGAATACCATCCGATTCAAAGACCGCGGCGATCTGCCGGGGGGGGGCGATGTTGTAGCTTGGCTTCAATTCGCGCGTCAATTCGCAATCCACCTTCGCCACCTCGAACTCCTCGGCGATCTCGGCGACCGGGAAACCCAGGGAGAAGCGTCCGCACATGGGTTTGGCAGGCTGCCTGTAGCTTAAGGTTTTTCCAGTTGGTAGTCGGTAGGTAGTCGGCAGTTATCCGGTCACAGGTCACGATGGAGCTGCACAGGGCATACCAAGCGCGTTGTATGAGAGGGGACCGGGACCAATGATCAGACACAAGCTTTAATGACCTGATGGCCAAGGGTAACTGGCCCCATGCCTGCCCAGAACGACAAGAACAGGGATCACTACGATATCCTGGGAATCACCCGGGACGCCGACGAGGAGGAGATCAAGAAGGCCTACCGTCGACTGGCCCGCAAATACCATCCCGATCTGAATCCCGGGAACACGGTGTGGGCCACCGAAATGTTCAAGCTGGTCCAGTTGGCCTACGAGACCCTCATCGATACCGGGAAACGGAAACATTACGACCGTTTCGGTTTCGACCGTTTCGACCCCGACGAGGTCAAAGTGAGACCCAGGCGGGAGCGGAGGTGTAGGCGTGAACCGCCCATGGAGCATGGCTTCTGGCCCACACCGCCCTCCGAGTCCGAGGTCTGGAACTACATCCGCTGATCCCGGACCCGAAGCGAACCGGACGCGTCTGGCCAAGCACCTGGTCATATGCCGGATCGCATATTGGATCCTGTCGGGTCGTCATACCGGATCATGCCGGACCGACCACAGGACCCGCGACCTGGTGCCTGGAGGAGGATGAGGTGGTAGGTCACAGGTTACTGTTTCCTGTTTCCTGTTACAGACAGTAAAGAGGAGGCCGACAAGGTTTTACCCCTCCTCGCCATCCACCGGTGTGGAATCCAAGACCCGACCATTGACCAACGACGATATCATCGACGAGGATACCGATCTAGAAGATGATGACCGGATCATCGGTCTTACCAGTACCGGAGATCCGGTGGACGACCCCGAGACGCCCGGTATCGAGGTCACGAACAGCCAAGGGAAGGAGGATGAAGATGAGGAGGTAGAGGAGGATGAAGAGGATGAGGCCGGGGAGGCCACACCCCAACTCCCGCCGCTCATCATCGTCGGAGGAAGCTGGCAGGCCATCGAGCTGGCCCGGCTCAACCCCGGTTGCCTGATAATCGAAAAGGACAAGAACTGGGCTGTACGCCTGGAGCATGAGCTCCCGGATTGTCGATTCATGCCGGGCGATGGCTCTGATAAAGATGTTCTGGAGCGGGCCGGGGCGGCTTCGGCGCTCTGGTTGGTATTGCTCACCGGCTCCGATGAGGAGAATATAAACGTGGCGCGTACGGCCCACGAGGTCTACCCCGAATTGATGGTCCTTTCGGCCCTGCATACCAGGGAAGGCGGCGAGATCCTGCGTGAACTGGGTGTACAACCGATACCCTGCGGTACCGCGACATTGCCGGGTGTGCTCAACGATCTCATCCACCCCCATCACAAGAGCCTGGCCCGGGTCTTCCTGGTCTTGGGTCACCCCTGGGTCGGTGAGCGACTGGTGCGTGTGGAGGTGCCGGCCGGCAACAACGTCGTGGCAGTCCGCCGGGGGGATGAGCTGCTGGCTCCCGATCCCGAGATACTCCTCGCCGAGAACGACACGATCCTGCTCCAGTGCACCGATACACCCGGTTCCCTGGTAGGTCAGGCCCTCTCATCACCCGAGACCGTTCGACCCTTTCACCGCTTCCTGGTTACCATCACCGAGGGTGTGGCATCGGTGGGCCGTTTCAAGGAGGCGTTGCTGTTGGCCCAGACCTCCGGGACCAAGCTGATGCTGGCCGGACCCGAGGACCTGAAGGAGCTCATTGAGGACGCCAAGAAGGAAGCCCGGGATGTGGGTGTGGAAGTGGAGCATATCTTCTGGAAAGAGGGGGGTATCTCTGAGCTCTTGCGAACCGGAGCCGAGAACGAGATCGGGGTCGCCGGAATGAAACCCCGGAAGACCGATTGTGTCATTATCTCGCCACCTGAACGACGCGGTCTTTTCGACTGGTTCCTGGGCCGGGTGCCCATGACCCCGCTATTACTGGAACAGGGTCACCCACCCATCCTGACCGCCCGGACCTTCAACCCCTACCGTTCCGTGCTTTTCGTCATCGATGGTCGCAAGGTGTCCAACACGATCACCAGCTACGCCCTGCGCATGGCCCGGCTCTTCAACGCCCGGCTTCATGTGCTTATCTATCGGGGATACAACCACGACAAGGTAGAGACCCAACGCCGGACATTGCGACAGGCCACAGCGGCCTACCGCCTGGAACTGACCGAGACGGTCATCGAGTCCCATCGCGGCCTCGAGTTCATCCACCATATCCGTTCGGGCGACATTGACCTGGCAGTCACCTCGGCCCGCTCCCGTACCTTGCGCCGGGACATGCTGGTCACCGCCCTTCTACGGGCACCCTGCTCGTTGCTGGTGATACCATGAGCGGATTGGAAGAGGGCCTGGGCCCGCCCTTGTTCATCATCGCCCTGGGTATCTTCATCCTGCCGGTCATCGCCCGCCGGATCGGTATCCCCACCGCCGCCACCGAGGTTATCTTCGGTGTGCTTCTGGGCATCATCGGTCGTTACCTGCTGGAGGATCGCCTGGGACTGGAGTTCAATCTGGGCGCCGGTCTGGAGTTCATGGCCCTGATGGGTCTGCTCGTACTGCTTTTCCTGGCAGGGCTGGAGCTCGACTTCGACAGGCTCGAGGATGCCGGCCCGGCGCCCCTGTTATGGGGTCTTTGCGGTTATTTTCTGACCCTGTTCATCATCATCTTCGGAGCGCGATGGCTCTTTGCCAATGAACCCCGGATCGACAAGCTCTTCCTGGCGCTGGTCCTCTCGGCCACCTCCATCGGTATCGTCGTGCCGGTGGTCAAGGAGGCCGGCATATCCCGCAAGACCCTGGGTCAGGATCTCATCATCACCGGGGCTGTGGCCGAGTTCGTGGCCATCGTGGGCCTGGCGACCTATGCCCTCTTCCTGCGAGAGGGATCGGGGAGCGCCCTGGGCTACCTGCAGATGGGGTTACTGCCCCTACTGGCGTTGTTGTTCTGGCTGGTCTACCGTTTGGCCAACGAGCTGATGTGGCGATATCCCCAGGCCATCTCCCGTCTATTCTCCGGCCATGACGCCCCCGAGACTGGGATGCGTACCTCCTTGGCCGTGATGCTCCTCTTTGCCGGCCTGGCCGCAGCCCTGCGTCAGGAGGCCTTGCTGGGAGCCTTCCTGGCGGGCCTGCTTCTCTCCCTGCTCTTCAGGCGGGCCGAACTGCTGGAACAGAAGCTCTCGGCCTTCGGCTATGGCTTCTTCATACCCATCTTCTTCATCTGGACCGGGTTCCAGTTCGACCTGGCCGACGCCGGCTTCGACATCGGTGATAGCGACGATGAGAGCGAGGAATACCTGTTCGAGCTGATCCTGGTGGATCATGAGGCCCACCTCGATGAGAGTTCGGTCCATGATGACCTTCGGAACGCCTTCAAGACCCATGGTCATGAACTGTCCGACAATGTGACCATGTACAAGATGGATGGCTAATATCGATTGAGGGATCTGGGTTGGGATAGATACTACAAACTGGAGCAGGCCGGTGAGATGTTGAAGATCTATCAGTCTCCCGATACCGTATCCGCCCTGGATTATCGCCTGGCAGCCATACCCCTGGCCCTGCTGTTGTTGACGCTCCTGATCGTCTCCAAGCTGATCGCCGGGATGACCCTGGCCATGGACCATGGCCCTCGCAAGGCCCTTGCCGGTGGAGCGTTGATCAGCGCCAACCTGGCCCTGGCGGTTGCCGGGACCGAGATCGGCATAGAGGCCGGCGCACTGCCCGAGAGCCTCCGTTCCCCGGTCATCCTGACCGCCCTGCTCTCGGCTCTCATCGGCCCACTGGTCTTCGGGTGGATAAACCCCAAGGCCCCATCGAAAAAAGAGACAAAAGAGGAAAGCCAAAGCGGGAAAACCACCGATTCGGGATAGTTTGTCAACATGTCATTTGTGTGGAAAAATTGCAAATCAACGATGCCCCACACACAAAAAGTAAGTCGTTTACCCTCCGCCATCGCCTGTGGCCCCGCCTGCCGGCCGCCGCCCTCCTGGTACCGCCGATGGTGGAGGCCGCTCCTGACATTCCGCCGGAGATCGTGGTAGCCTGCAACGCCCCCGAGCCCATTTGATGCCGACGCCAAGGGCTTTGCGGGCGCTGGTGAAGTCCGACACCGGACCGTGGATATCGCCGAGGACACAACCGACATCGTGGCCGACGCCACCAGGGCCGGCGCCGTTGCGAGGCCAAGGTAGGCAGCCAGGTAGAGCGCCGGACAAAACCCCGGGACCCGCGGTCCATTAGCCTTTAATGACACTCCCCTGCTGACTGACGATCATGACCCACAACTGGCAGGTCCTGCGGACCCGACTGCTGGATTACCTCGAACGTCAGGGATACCTGAAGAGCGACGCGGTGCGCCGGGCGATGGAGTCGGTCGACCGCAGGCAGTTCGTGCCGGCCAACGAGCGGGCCCGGGCCTACGACGATACACCCCTGCCCATCAGTGAGGGTCAGACCATATCGGCGCCCCATATGTGCGCCATGATGCTGGAGACGCTCCAGGTGAAGCCCGGCGACACCGTCCTTGAGATCGGAGCCGGCAGTGGCTATCATGCCGCCCTGGCCGCCAGTATCGTGGGTCCGAAGGGTTTTGTCCATACCGTCGAGCGAATAGGCTCCCTGGCCGAGCAGGCCCGCGCCAATCTGTCCGGGGCCGGGATCGAGAATGTCGAGGTCCATCTGGACGATGGTTCTCTGGGATGGCCAGACAGGGCGCCCTACGACCATATCATGGTGGCTTGCGGAGCTCCTTCCTTGCCGATGCCCCTGGTGGAGCAGTTGAAGGTGGGCGCGCGTCTGATCGTTCCTGTGGGTGGTCGCTTTCACCAGGAACTGCTGACCGTCACCCGGACCATCGAGGGATTCGAGCAGACCTCCCGGGGCGGTGTGGTCTTCGTGCCCCTTATCGGCCCGCATGGTTTCGACGGGTGAGCCCCTGGCGTCGGGTGAGGGGTCCGGCAATGAAATGCCCGGCAACAGGGGTCAGATAAACGAGTCACCGCCTTTTTGCCCAATTGGCTCCACCTTGCTTTCCAGCTCTCCTACCCCTACGCCCCTGGGCCATATCCCCAGAAAGGTCGCGACCAGCATCCTCGCCCATGAGGGGCGGGTTCTGCTCATGCTGCGCTCTTCGAAGGTGGGCACCTTTCAGGGCCGTTGGGCAGGCTGTTCGGGCTTCGTCGAGGAGGGAGAGACCCCGCGACAGGCCTCGGTCCGGGAGATATCCGAGGAGACCGGCCTTGATAAGGGAAGGCTGGAGCTTGTGGCCACCATCGAACCCCTGCTCGTCGACAAATCTCATGGCGCCTGGCTGATACACTCATTTCTCTATGCCACCGATACAACGGACATCACCCTGGACTGGGAACATGATGATCATATCTGGGTGAAGCCTGAGAAAGTGAGGGAATACGACAGGGTGCCCGGCCTGGGGCGGGTCATCGACGAACTGTTCCTGGCCTGCTCTGACGAAAAGTTCCTGTCACCACAGAAGACCTGATACCCGAGTGACTGAAAATACAATGATGTTGTGACTTCCTATCCTCTTGGATACAACCTGATACCCGGGGAGGCCCCCCTCTAGTATAGAACCGATCCACCTATGCCGCTCTGGCGGGCCGAGTGTCGTATTCGATGAGACCCAGGCCATGGCAAGCCGGACAAGCTTGCTCATAGCCGAAGCTGAAATCATGACCTGCGAAACGGCCTTCACCGTCACACATCGAGCAGTGCTTTAGAACGTGCAGTGCCTCACCTGTTGTACTCTCAGCATCCCATTCTATTTATATCTTTTGACACCCTTTGTTTCCCTGGTAACCTATGCTTCTCGACGATACCTATTTAAAGAAAAATGGTTGTTCGCAATCCTACGTCAACCAAAGTTTCAAAGCCCCTGGACCAATGCTTGGGTCATGGTCCTTCTAGGTGCCCATGTCTCGGTTGCCGGGGGTCTGCGGAATGGTCCGGCCAATGGTGGCGAGATAGGCTGCAGAGCCATCCAGATATTCTCCAAGAACCAACGTCAATGGCAGGCCCGGCCCCTTGACCGGGAGATGGTCGATGCCTTTGGCAAGGCCAGACAGGAGCACGGGATCGAAGCTGTGCTGGTCCATGATTCCTATCTCATCAACCTGGCCTCCCCCAGACCAGAGATGTTGACGAGGTCACGCAATGCCATGACCGACGAGATAAGGCGCGCCGACACCCTGGGAACCCATGGATTGGTCCTGCATCCCGGAGCCCACCAGGAGGGCGGAATGGAGCAAGGCATTGCCACCATCGCCGCCTCCCTGGACCATTGCGTCGATATGGCCGGGGGTTCGGTGCCGGTCCTGCTGGAGAACACCGCCGGTCAGGGAACCAGCGTCGGTGCCAGGTTCGAGCAACTGGCCGCCATCATCGAGGCGGTCGCCCCGGCCACGCGAAAGAGGCTGGGAGTCTGCTTTGACACCTGCCATGCCCATGGCGCCGGATATGACCTGGGTAGCGAGGCTAGCTACAACCGGGTCTTCGATGAGTTCGACCGGACCATCGGTCTGGACCGGCTGAGGGCCTTCCATCTCAACGACTCGAAGAAGCCACTGGGCTCCCTTAGGGACCGACATGATGGTATCGGCCTGGGTCTGATGGGTCTGGAGCCCTTCCGCCTGCTGGTCAATGATGCCCGCTTCGCTGATCTCCCGGCGATCCTGGAGGTGCCGGGGGAGAACCGGGCCTATGTCCGGGATCTGGGCGTATTACGGGGTCTGAGGGTTCGTCCAAGGGTATGATTTAAGACCTTGAGTAACTCTACTACCGTTGAGGGGTTGTGACCGAGAGAGACACACCCCAGCCGCAGCCGCCGCAACTCGCCGGCTCGCTATCCCGAGGTGACGGTACAGTGCCACCCGACCAAGAACGGCAAGCTGAGATGGGCAAAGGTCATGGTGGTGTCGGATATCGTGAAAGGGCCGGGCATTGACGAAGATGGAGGTTTGAGTCTCGCTGGACCAGATCCCGGTGTCATCCTGAACGGCGGGAGGCTTGCTAGCAGCGTAGGCAAAGAGTAAAGTTAAGTAGAAGGACGACCAAATGAGTATTATGCCCCAAACGGTCTTAACAGCCAAGGCGGATGTGAACGGTATCCCCTTGGATAAAGTGCTTGATGAGTTGGAAATGAATGAGGCTGAATTCGAGGCTATGGTTCGGGAAGGAGAACGAGACTTCAGGGCGGGCAAAACGCTCTCTGAAGAGCAGGCAAAACGCGAGTTGGGTCTGGCTTGATCTATCGGTTGAAACTACACCCGCGCTTCATGCGGAGGATGAAGAAGCTCGACAAACAAAGCCGAAACAGAATTTGGGATGCCTTGGAAGAACTAAAGGAAATGCCATTCGCCATTGAATAACCCGAATGTGAAAATCGTCATGGGGAGGCGCCAGGATCGTCGGCCGGTCTATCGAATAAGGGCGGGACGTTATCGGGTGTTTTACGAGATTCACCATTCGGTGTTGGTCATACTCGTCCTTGACTTGGGGAAGAAAGGTAAATCCACATACCGCAGACATGGCAAATAGACGCGGAGTTTAAATTAACCACACCGCACACCGCCATGCCCCAACCGTGACCGAGGGAGATCCACCGCCACAGCCGCTGCAAACCCAGCCGCCGCCGCCCGACTCGCTGGCCGCCAGCCCGCTTCCAACGCAACCCCCATGAACGCTGCCTGCCCATTGACACCAGCCTGCCTGCCAGCCATGGCGCCGCAGATACTCAATACATTACATGCTCGTATGGACGATACATACTGCACAAGCCTTATAAAGAAGCTGAAAATGGCGCCGGCTCATGTCCAGTACATCTCCCCGCATATTCGCCGGGTTCTCCTATATCCCTGACCGGGCCGTGAAACGTCGACGCCGACGCCGGTTCCTCAGGTAACCCTCCAGGGTCAGCCACGGCTGCGGTAGCCGCCGGCCCGATCCTGCCAAGGCCATGACCGAATGGTGGTGACCCATGGCATCCGTTCTTCATTACCTGCCAAGAGGCAGCTTTTTGTGGCAGCTTCAATTAAAAATCGTAGCCAACTCAGGAATGCAAAGCCCAGGACCGGCACCCAATCAAGTTCGTTATCA
>CAYSUX010000044.1:0-14626 GCA_964434315.1 uncultured archaeon | reverse complement strand
AAACAGATGGCCGTGTGGCCGGTTCTCATCTTGTTGTATCTCTTTATGTCCGCAATGGTTGGCCGCCAGACCGTGTAAAATAAAAAACGCGACGACCGATCGAGAGCCGCCCCGGTGTTCCTCACCACTCAGGATACCGACGATGATATCGTCAAGACCTACACCATAAGTGAAGGTTGCCATCACCGGACCCGGGGGTCAAGAAGAGTTCAGCCAGGTGGTGAAGGCCATCGAAAACTCCCGGTTCACAATCGTAAAACTCCCACCTGGTGATCGAAATGGCCAATGAAAAGCTAAGGACCCTTCTGATCGAGGACGACCCTGAGGCTGCCCTGTTGATAAAGGAGATGCTGGACAAGCTGGATGAGTCCCCCCTGTCCATCGAGAGGGCCGATAACCTCTCCTCCGCGCTGAGCCGTCTCAAAAAAGGCGATATCAACGGGGTCTTGCTCGATCTCAGTCTACCGGACAGTCAGGGGCTTGACACCTACAAGAGCATCCAGGCCGCGGCGCCCGAGATGCCGGTTGTCGTTCTAACCGGTCTTATGGACAATGAGCTCGCCCGTCAGGCCATCCGTCTGGGGGCCCAGGATTACCTGGTGAAAGGGCAGGTGGACGGGGAGCTGCTGTCACGCACCTTACGTTACGCCATGGAACGCAAGCAGGCCGAAAAGGAGATAGCCACGGCCAGGGCCAACCTTCGAGCCCTTATCGAGAACACCAGTGACATGATCTGGTCCATCGACCGGGATTACCGGCTGATAGTGGCCAACTCCGTCTACAAGGCCTCCGCCGAGGCGCTCTATGGAAAGAGACCCAGGCCAGGCTCCCTGGTGCTCGATCCCGAGACCATCCCCGAGGGGGCGTTCAAGATGTGGAAGGAGTTCTATGACAGGGCTCTCAATGGTGAGGATTTCGTCGTGGAGACCCCCTCCGATCAAGGTGACGAGGGTTTTCTGGAGGTCTCGTACAACCCCATCCTCAACGAGCAGGAGGAGATCATCGGGGTGAGTGCCTTTGCCCACGATGTCACCGAGCGCATCCTGACCAACAGGCTTCTGCGGCAGGCCATGGTGGATTATCGCCGGTCCAACAAGGACCTCAAGGAGTTCGCCTACGGGATCTCCCATGACCTTCGGGAGCCATTGCGGATGGTGATCAGCTACCTGGAGCTCCTCGAACAACGGTATCAGGGCCAGATTGACCCGGATGCCGACGAGTTCATCGGTTTTGCCGTTGACGGCGCCAACCGAATGAACTTGCTCATCGATGACCTGCTCAAGTATTCCAGGATCGGGACTCGGGGCAAGGAGTTCGAGGCCACCGATTGCGAGAAGGTCCTGGATGATACCATGCAGGATCTGGTGAGTGTCATCGAAGAGAACGAAGCCCGGGTCACTCACGACCCCTTGCCGACGGTGATGGCCGATGATATCCAGCTCGGTCGTCTCTTGCAGAACCTCATCGCCAACGCCATCAAGTTCCATCGCGACTCGCCTCCGGTCATCCATGTTTCGGCCACCCGTGAGGGGCTGGAATGGCACTTCAAGGTAAAGGACAATGGCATCGGCATCTCTCCCGAGCGCCACGAGCAGATATTCACCATCTTCAGGCGGCTCCATACCCGGGAGGAGTTCCCCGGCACCGGCATGGGTCTGGCCATATCAAAGAAGATAGTCGAGCGTCACGGCGGCCGTATCTGGGTGGGATCCGAACCCGGCCAGGGTTCGACATTCCATTTCACGATCCCGGTCAGGGAGGTTTCCGGGCAATGAATCCTTCCGATATAGGCAAGCCGCTCATCATCCTGCTGGTGGAGGACAGTCCCGGCGATGTGCGTTTGACCCGGGAGGCCTTCAAGGATGGCCGGATACCAACCGACCTGCACTCTGTCGCGGATGGTGTCGAGGCCCTGACCTTCCTGCGCCACGAGGGTGAACATGCCGTGGCACCCCGTCCCGATATAATCCTGCTGGACCTGAACATGCCCCGGATGGATGGTCGCCAGTTGCTGGCCGAGATCAAGGTCGATCCGAACCTGATGAGTATCCCCGTCCTGATCCTGACAACCTCCGACGCGGAATCGGATATCAACCGGTGTTACTCCCTTCAAGCGAACTGCTATATCACCAAGCCGGTGAGCCTCGACCGATTCATGAAGATAATCCGTATGATCGGGGATTTCTGGTTAACGGTGGTTAAATTGCCGGTTCGAGGCTAGATGGAAGACATGAGAGACCGACAGATATCGAGCCGATCCGGTGAACGGATCCCTGACCCGTGCCTTGACAAGCTCCAGACCATCGGGGCCGGCGACAGCGACCATGGTTCGGTGACCGGCGTGGGAGGCGGTAGGCCTTGAACGGCAGGCAACTCCCCCAGTACCTTATCCTATCGGTCCTCATCGGTATCCCACTGATCTTTCCAGTGGTCCTTCTGCTCATCGGGCACGGTGGGACCTACACCAACGAGTCGTTCTACTCCACCCTCAAGACCCTGGGTTCCATGGCCATGGTCCTGATGGCCCTCTTTCTGGTCAGTCGTTCCAAACATGAGCAGGGCCAGGATCCCCGATACCTGTTGCTGGCCAGCGGTCTCATCGGCATGGGGGTCCTTGACGGCTTTCAAACGGTGACCGACTCCGGCAACACCCTCGTCTTCCTTCATACCATGGCCAGCCTGGTGGGCGGTCTCTGTTTCGTTCTGGTCTGGTTGCCCCTGCCTCCCAACTCGGTCATCCTGAGGTTCTGGTCCTACAGGACGGCCCTGGTCCTGTCGGTTGTCATCGGTCTGATCTCCGTCTCGCTGGAGGGCCGGCTCCCGACCCTGCTCGAAGGGGGTGAGTTCACAACCCTGGCCATTGTCCTGAACAACCTGGCGGGTTTCCTCTTCCTGGGGGCCGCCTGCCGCTTCATCCTCGATTACTGGGACAACGAGAAGGAACACGATTTCCTCTTTGCCTGTCTGGCCCTGATGTTCGGTTCGGCCGAGCTGACCTTCAAGTACTCCGGTCTGTGGGACCTGGAATGGTGGATCCTTCACATCATACGCCTGGGAGGCAGCTTCCTGGCCCTGGTCTATCTCTCCCGGGAATACCTGCAGATGGTCAAGGATGTCAAGCGCTCCCTGGTCGTACGCCAGCAGGCCGAGGAGGAGCTACGCAAACTGACCGAGGAGCTCATGCGCTCCAACCGGGAGCTGGAACAATTCGCCTATGTGGCCTCTCACGACCTGCAGGAACCCCTGCGCATGGTGGTCAGCTACCTCCAGCTTCTGGAACGAAGGTACCAGGATGAACTTGACGACCAGGCTCACGAGTACATAGAATTCGCGGTGGAAGGAGGCACCCGGATGGGGACCCTGATCAACGACCTGTTGGCCCTTTCCCGGATCGGACCCGTGGGCAGTATAGAGGAAGGGGTCTCCATCGAGTCGATTTTGAAGGAGGTCCTATCCAACCTGGACTCCGAGATAACCAAGACCAGGGCCGACATCACCCATGATCCACTACCAAAGATATCGGCCGACAGGGACCTGCTGGTCCAGTTGTTCCAGTGTCTTATCGGCAATGCCATCAGGTTTCGCTCCAAAGAACCGCCTTCGATCCATATCTCGGTGGTGGAAGGAGACCGTGGATGGCAGTTCTCGCTTCAGGACAATGGTATCGGCATCGAGCCCGAGTATCACGAACAGATCTTCGTCATGTTCAAACGGCTTCACGGACGGAGCAGGTATCACGGGAACGGCATCGGGCTGGCCATCTGCAAGAAGATAATCGAGAGTCACAAGGGTCAGATCTGGGTCGAGTCGGCCCCAGGCGAGGGTTCCGTCTTCTTCTTCACCATCCCGGTCCCGGAACCGGTGGATGAGAGCGAACCCGGGAGGTTGGGGAAAGAATGACACCGGAAGTCATCAGGGTCCTGGCCATCGAGGACAGCCTTGGTCATTATCGTCTCCTTGAGCTCATGCTCAGGGAATCCCGGGCTATCGATTTCAAGATAGAGAATGCCCAGGCACTGTCCAGTGGTCTGGAGAAACTGATCCTGGGCGATTTCGATGTGGTGCTTCTGGATCTGGGACTTCCGGACAGCACCGGCATCGACACCCTGAAACGCCTTCATTCATGGAAGACCGAGGTCCCGATAATCGTGCTCACGGGTCAGGATGACGATGAGCTTGGATTCGAGGCGGTCAAGGAAGGGGCCCAGGATTTCCTTGTCAAAGGTCAGCTCGATGGTCTACTGTTGATCCGTTCGATCCGATATGCCATTGAACGCAAGCAGACCGAACGTCAGATATGCGAGTACAACATGGAAATGGTCTCGGCCAACAGGCTACTGGAAGAGGCCATCGATGAGCTCCACCGGACCCGTGAGCAGGTCATATTGAATGAGAAACTGGCTTCATTGGGTACCCTGGCCGCCGGCCTGGCCCACGAGCTTTACAACCCCATGATGGGTATCGTCAACTACATTCAATTCGGTATGGAAGAGGCGGACAAAGGTAGCTATCTTCAGGAGATGCTGGGAAAGGCCGAGAAGGAGACCCGACGCTGTACCAAGCTGGTCAAGAGCATGCTGACCTATTCCCGCCAATCCAAGAAGAGCAAGGCCCGGCTCGTCAATTGCGCCGAGATAGTCAACCTTGCCACCGACCTGCTGGGCAGTGAGCTGACGACCCACAGTATCAAATTGAACAACGAGGTCCCTGAAGATGAGCCGGTCATGACCAGCTCCTCCGGTCTGCAGCAGGTCCTGATCAATCTGTTGACGAATTCCATCGATGCCCTTGGCGAACGGACCGACAGGGAGATAACCATCCGGACCGAGAACCTGGAAAAGGAGGTCAGGCTGGATGTTATCGACAACGGTCCCGGTATCCCGCCCGAGATAATATCCAAGCTCTTCGACCCCTTCTTCACAACCAAGGAACCTGGAAAAGGAACCGGATTGGGACTATCCATCTGTGATAACCTGACACGCGGGTTCGGCGGAAGGATCAACTGCCGGAGTCGACCCGGTCAGACCATATTTTCCATCCATTTACCAAAACCAAAGAACAACCCAGGAGAACAAAAACATGCCAAAACGAATACTGGTGATCGATGACGAGGAATCAGTGCGAGACGCGTTCGTACTGGCTTTGCGTTCCACGAAATATCAGATAGAGACCGCCGCCTCAGGTGAAGAGGGGATCCGGATGGTCAGGGAAAACCCTCCCGACATGGTCTATCTCGACCTCAAGATGCCGACGATGAACGGGGTGGATACCCTCAGCGAACTGCGCGAATTCTACGAGAAACCCATCTACATAATCACCGCCTTCTACGAGGATTTCCTGAATCCATTGAACAAAGTCACCGAAAAGGGGCTGGAGTTCGAGCTTTGCCGCAAGCCCCTTGACGCGCAGCAGATCAGGGACCTGAGCGAGCATATCCTTGATGGCGATGTCGAGAACGAGCCGTAGGGGCCAGGATGGTTCAAGATGAGCGATAGCCACCGTTTCAAGCTGTACATCGCGGCCCTGACCCCGGGCTCCGGGGAAATCATCGAGAAGGTCAGGAACTTCCTGGATGAGCAGTTGGCAGACAGCTATGACCTGACGGTCATCTGCCTGATGGATGAGCCACATCTGGCGGACGATGATAACATCTTCGCAACACCGACCCTGGTCCGGGTCAGTCCAAAGCCTAGCCGCAGGGTCGTCGGTAATATGACCTATATCAACAGATTGCTCGTGGAGAATCGTGTCCCATGACCGAGAAGATATCTCCCCTCCAGACCCTTCTGAACCAGCGGGGTAAGGACCGCAACCTGATAATCAAGAATGCCGACGGGATGATCGTGGTGAATTCCGAAGGTATCGTGCTCTATGTGAATCCCGCGGCCGAGGAACTGATGGGTCGTGATTCTGAAAGGATAATCGGTCAGACCTTCGGTTACCTGGCCGAGGACGGGATGACCAACGAGATCGAGATCATCCACCCCGGGAAAGGCATCCTCTATGCCGAGATGCGGGTGGTGGAGATCGAATGGGACGAGAATGTCGCCTTTCTGGCATCCCTGAGGGACATCACCCTGCGCAAGGAGGTCGAGACCGAACTGGCCGAATCCGAACACCGGTACCGCTCCCTGGTCCGGACCTACCGGGCCCTGTTCGATACCTCGCCTGACGGAGTCATAATCCAGCAGACCGGGAAGCTTCTTTTCGCCAATCCGGCTTTTCAAACGATATTCGGGATCGAAAATCTCGAGGAGCGAATGGACCGCTCCATCGAGTTCCCCATCGCGCCGGTGGATCGCGACAGGGTGTTGAACATCAACCATGCCCGTGAGTCGGGTAAGAAGGCAACGACCGCCTACGGGTACACCGGCCGGCGTGAGGATGGCACCGAGTTCCCGGTGGAGGCCACCGCCGGTCGCTTCGAACTGGAGGACAAACCCGCCACCATGGTCATCCTGCGGGATGTCACCAGGCGCAAGGCCATGCAAGAATACCTGGTCCAGAACGAACGGCTGGCAGCGGTCGGGCAAATGGCCACCGGTGTGGCCTTCGAGATCAACACCCCTCTGTCCAACATCTCCCTGCTGGCTGATAATCTCCTGGAGACCACCAGGAACGAGAAGGCCATCAAGATCCTCAAGCAGATACACGAGCAGGTCGATCTCACCGCCGGTATCATCCGCAATCTTCAGGAGACCCTGGAACACGGTGAGATACCCCAGATAGAGCTGATAGACCTCCACGAGGTCATCGAGGAGGCCCTGACCGGGATGGAACTGCCCCAGTGGGTCGAGCTGGAGCGCAGATTGGTCAAGGAGGCCCCGATAGTGGCAGCGGACGCGGCCCAATTGCAGGAGGCCATCGTTCATCTGGTCCGCAATGCGATGGAAGCCCTGAAGGGCAAGAAGAGCGGTTCAGTGGCCGTCGCCACCCAGATAAAGCAGGACAAGGTGGAGATGATAATCGCCGACAACGGCTTTGGCATACCCGGAAAACATCGCTCCAGGATCTTCGAACCCTTCTTCACGACCAAACCTCCCGGCCAGGGCGCGGGCCTCGGTCTGAGCCTGGTGCAACGCAACATCAGCGCCATCGGGGGTTCCATCGGCCTCTTCACCGAGTTGGAGCGGGGCACGGCCATTACCATAACCCTGCCGCTCAGACATCGAGATGACCCCTACCGGCCCGGAGTTCCCGATACCTACAAGGGTCGTGGGGAGGGCCAGTAAGATGCTATCAGCGTGTCAGGTCAAACCGGGCAGAACTGTTATCCCCAGGTATGGAACTTCAGGAATTGGTTCAAATACCTCTCGTCGGTGGTTTCTCTTTATCTCCCTTATGGTCACACTGGCCCTTGGGATATGGTTTAGCGAGTCTGCCGAGGCAACACCCCAGGCCATCTCCCTGGAGCTGGCACAGCCGATATCCGCCAGGACCGAGACCCTGACACTCTATGCCACCGGCAGCGACGCCGAAGACGCGGAATATGAACTGAGACCCGAGTTCCAGTACCTCCCTCCCGGCCTTGACGACACCCCGCTCTGGATCCGTTCCACCGGGGGCCTGGTTCAGAGCCTGGATATATCTGCCGATGGAAGGTATGTGGCTGTCGGCGGCGAGGACCAGAAGGTCTATCTGTTCCATCTGGGCAACGGTTCCCTGGTCTGGAGTCACGGCACCGGCGGCATCGTTCGTTCAGTGGCCATTTCCGGGGATGGAAGCCATATCGCCGCGGGCTCCGATGATGATCGGGTCTACCTCTTCTCAAGCCACAGTCCCACGCCCCTGTGGAACTACACCGCCGGCCACGATGTCAGGTCGGTGGCCATTTCGAACGATGGAAGCCATATCGCCGCGGGTTCGCTGGATCATCGGGTCTATCTGTTCGAGCGGCCCTCTTCGACTCCCCTCTGGGACCAGAACATCGGGGGGGACGTCAGGTCGGTGGCCATATCGGCCGATGGTGACCATATCGTCGCCGGCTCACAGGACCGGAGGGTATACCTGTTCCACCGGACCAACGATAGCTCGCCGAGCTGGTCATATCCCACCGGGGATGAGGTCGTCACGGTGGACATATCCTCGGATGGGAACTATATCACCGCGGGTTCGCTGGACCGGAAGGTATACCTGTTCCATCGTGGAGACTCGACCCCCAGTTGGTCCTTCGAGGCCGGGGGCGAGATCAGGTCGGTATCGATATCGGCACAAGGCGAACACCTGGCTGCCGGTTCCACCGATGATAGCGCCTACATCTTCTCCAGGGCCAACGCCACACCCCTTCGCAACTACACCACCGGAGACAATGTGGAGCAGGTTAGGCTCTCGGCCGATGGCAGGTACCTCTTTGCCAGCTCCGACAAGGCCTACCTGTTCGACCGGGAGAATGGTTCGGCCCAAAGAAGCTACATCTCCAACAGCCGCGCCATAGCCCTGGCTTCCAGTGGTGAACTCATGGTGGCCGGGGACCAGGACAGCGATATCCATTCCTTCAGGACCTGGCGTTCCGAGGACTTCCAGGATAACTCATACGTGGACGGGCGATGGGAGTCGGCTTTCATTCCACAGGCCGAGCACGAGCTGGGTCTGTACAGCTTCCGTTGCAGATTCAACGATACCTCCGGAGCCCACAGTGACTGGCTATACCTGTCGGAGGCCCTGGAGCTGGTCAACCGGGAACCGGAAGCCGCTATCGATCCCCTCCATCCCGCTCAGGTGAACGAGGGGGCGCTGGTGGACCTGATCGGGCATGGCCTCGACCACGATGGAACGGTAATCAACTACACCTGGAACTCCTCCCTGGATGGTCCTCTGGGTTCCCAGGCCGAACTTCACACCGGCAACCTGTCGGTGGGCAACCATACCATCACCTTCTCGGTCCAAGACAACGAAGGCCTCTGGAGTTTGTCGGCGAACATCGAACTGGTTGTCAACGGCTTTCCCATAGCCATCCTGTCCGCCATCGAACCGAGCCCGGCCCTCGAATCCCTGAGCATCCATTTCCAGGCCAATGGCACCGATGACGGTTCCCTTGTGCGATTCCAGTGGCGAAGCGACCTGGACGGCGTCTTCTACAACTCCACGGCTCGCGGCTTTGATTACCTTGGCCTTTCCAACGGGACCCACACCATCTTCCTGCGGGTCCAGGATGAGCACGGAGCCTGGAGCGAGGAGCAAAACGCGCAACTGCTGGTTCAGGGTGACAGGGACAATGATGGTGTGATGGATACCGCCGACCGGTTCGCAGACGATCCGGCGGCCAGCAAGGACAGTGATGGAGACGGCGCCCCGGATGAATGGAATCCCGGTCATTCAAAGGACGATTCCACCACCGGCCTTTACCTGGACGACCTGCCCACCGACCCGGCGGCCAGCAAGGACAGCGACGGTGACGGTCATCCGGACCTGTGGAACCCGGGCATGTCGCGGCGGGACTCCACCTCGGGGCTGGAAAGGCTCGATAACTTCCCGACCGATCCGGCGGCCAGCCTCGTTACCGAGGGCTTTGGTTCCCGGTCCTTGTGCAACCCCGGCAGCACCGGGGCCGACTCCACAGAGCACCTGGTACTGGACCTCTTCCCAACCGACGAGAAGGAGTGGACCGATACCGATGGTGACGGGTTTGGAAACAACTTTGATAACTATCCCACTGATATCGCGGCCAGCCTGGACACGGACAGCGACGGCTATCCAGATGAATGGAATCCCGGTCGAACCGAAGCCGACTCCACAGAGCACCTGGTACTGGACCTCTTTCCGAACGACCCGGCGGCCAGCAAGGACCGCGACGGCGATGGTCATCCCGATCAGTGGAATCCGGGTCTTTCCAGGGCTGACTCGAACACCGGGCTACGACTGGATGTCTTTCCCAAAGACCCCGACGAATGGCGCGACTCGGATGGCGACGGCATCGGGGACCGGGGTGATTTCGCGCCTTCGATCCACAACCATTACCTCATTGCCTCCCTTATCGTTATACTCGTGGTGGGTGCCTTCTTGCCTTTGCACTTCGGCTCCCGACGGGCCATAGCGGCAAGCCACCGTTTCCTGATGGAACAAAAGGAGCTGGGCGTCCAGATCGAGGATGCCGGCCAAAGCCTGAAGCGAGCCCGACAGGCCCAGCGTCAGTTTAACTATCCGGCAGCTCTGGCTCTGGCACGCAAGGCTCGAAAACAGGTGGGAAACGTTATCCCAGAGGAAGAAGGATCAAAATGGCCTGTCGCCGGTGACAAAGACCGGGGATCAACAAGACCCAAGCCCGACCCCGGATACAAACCCCAGTCCAAGGGATCCGGATCCGAGTCCAAGGTGACTGAAGAGGAAGATGATGAATGTGGCAGTCTGAGAGTGATGATCGTCGACAACGACGACCTGCTGGTGGAACAGCTCAGGGATAACCTGACCCGGCAGGGTCATGAGGTGAATGTGGCCTCGACCGCCAAGATCGCGCTCTCGCTCCTGGAACGGGAACCACTGGCACCTCAGGCTATCCTCCTGGAGGTCCACCTCGGGGCCAAGGAGGGATTGGACCTGATCTCCCGGTTGAAGAAGCTGTGGCCCGAGACCCACATCATCGCCATGATCGGTTCAGGAAGCGGCGAGTTCGCCGACAAGGCGACACGATCGGGAGCCGACGAGACCATCACCAAACCCTTCAGGGCCTCGGTCCTCGCCGCCAAGCTCAGGACCATCGACAGGGAGCCGGCGACACCGGAGGCCCAGTGGCAAAAGGAAACCAAGACCACTCCAAAAGAGTCCGGACCTTCATAGAGCAAATGTCAGATTCCTTTAAATATTACTCGTTGTGAACCACCATGACGGGGACTGTCCTTGGAATCGTTGATTTCCATCCATGATTATCAGCCGGGTAGTTTAATATTTTATCCATATCTGATATGATTATCGATGTATCGCCGATCCGAACTCTCGCTTATGACCCCCGCCGATCAGGTTGAACCAGGCAGTCGGGAAGGTGGGTCATGACCACTATCAATGATCCAAGGGAGATCGAGATACTGCTGGTCGAGGACAACCCCGGTGATGTGCGATTGACCGAGGAGGTCTTAAAGAAGGTCGATATCGATAACCGGTTGAATGTGGTCAATGACGGCTCCGATGCCCTGGATTACCTGAACCGGACCGGTATCTACTTTGACCGACCGGCCCCCGATATGATCCTGCTGGACCTGAACCTGCCCAGGCTCAGCGGCCGGGAATTGCTGGCCATCATGGAAAAGGACCCCCGCCTGGCGACCATCCCGGTGGTGCTCATGACCTCCCAGTTCCAGGCGGAACAGATCCAACGTGACAATATCGAGATCCATGGCAGGATCACCAAGCCCTCGAACATGGACCAGTTCAACGAAGCGGTCAGGCTACTGTCCGAATACATCACTGCCGCGTGAACCGGGTCATTCCCTTTCGGAACGGCAATGGAACATCCACCCGAGATAGCCGGCCATGATAGTCATATCTGATTGTCGGTTCTCTTCCATTTATCTATCAAATCATCGAAGATTGAATGCACTCTGGATCTTCAGGGTCACTAGGGACCACCATGATTCACACAGGCCAGGCTATCCAGAAAGCTCTCGCTCACTTGCTCCGGAGGGTTGCGCTTTCCCGTCACCCCGGGCAGGCCCCGGCCCTTCTGTGGACCGCCTTTCTGACCATCGGCATCGGGTGTCTGGAACTCACAACCCCTGCCCTTGGTGAGAGAGTCGAACCAACCTGGTCCCATGAAAGTGATGACTGGATGACCTCGGTCTCCATGTCGGCCGATGGCAGGTATCTGGCCGCCGGTTCCCGGGACCGCAATATCTTTCTTTTCGATAGCCGGGAGCCGACCCCGTTGTGGAACCACACCACCGGGAACGAGGTCTGGGAGGTCTCCATGTCGGCCGATGGCAGGTATCTGGCCGCCGGTTCCTGGGATGATCGGGTCTACCTGTTCGAACAGGGTGACCCGGCGCCTCTCTGGTCCTACCAGACCAACGGATGGGTCGATTCGGTGACCCTCTCGGCTAACGGAGAAATTCTGGCATCCGGGGATCGAAATGGCGATATCCACCTGTTCCATTCCAATTCCACGCTTCTCTGGTCCTATTCCACCGGGGACCGGGTGGTCTCCCTGGCCCTGTCGGAGGATGGTCGCTACCTTGTGGCCGGGTCCCGTGATAAGAAGGTCTATCTGTTCGATCGAAACACCTCGACACCCCTCTGGACCCATACCACCGGGGATTGGCTCGTGGCCGTGGATATCTCCAGGGATGGCCGCCATGTGAGCGCCGTCTCCCGTGATGAGCGGGTCTATCTGTTCGATCGTGATAGCCCGGAACCCCTCTGGTCCTACGAGGCCGACGACTGGGTCATCTCGGTGGCCATGTCAGCCGATGGTAGATTCCTCGCTGCCGGTTCCGCCGATGGTCAAGTCTACCTCTTCGGGAAGGATAGCCCGGTGCCGTTGTGGTCCAGTGTCATCGGCGACTGGGTCATCTCGGTGGCCCTCTCGGCGGATGGTCACCGATTGGTCGCGGGCGCCTACGATGGTGGGGTCTATCTCTATGACCGGGATGGTCCGGAACCCCGGTGGTATCATCTGACTGGAGGCTGGGCCATCTCGGTGACCATCTCGGACGACGGGACCAGGGTCGCCGCCGGTTCCCTGGACCACCGTTGTTACTATTACGAGGACCTGGACGATGATGGGATCTGGGGATCGACCGACGACTTTCCCGACGATCCGGCGGCCAGCCTGGATACCGACGGCGATGGTTACCCCGATGAATGGAACGAAGACCGGGAACACGGGATATCCATCACTAAACTGAGATTGGACGACTTTCCCGACGATCCGGCGGCCAGCCTGGATACCGATGGCGACGGTTACCCGGATGAATGGAACCCGGGTTCCAACCAGGGGAACTCGACCGATGGCCTGAAGCTGGATCGCTTTCCGCTAGATGGTGACGAATGGCAGGACCGGGACCGGGACAATATCGCAGACAACGCGGACCTGTTGCCCGGCATTCACAACGGTCAGCTTCTCTTTGGCTTTATCCTCTTGGCCTGTGTTTCATGCCTTCTCGTCCTGACAAGGCGTTCCCGGGATCGCAGGGTAAAGGAAGACTCCAGGGCTCAAAAACCCCGGGGTCTACCTGGCATTGGAGTGGAGGGATCGCCGCCAAAGAGTACCGGGGGACCCGATCCGGCGGCTATGCAGCCAAGTGACAGCCTGCGGGTCCTGATCGTGGAGAGCGATGAGCTCATGGGTCACCAGTTGACACAGCGCCTTTCCAGCCAGGGCCATAGCGTCGAGGCGGCCTCATCATCTGATATCGCGTTGAAGGTCATGGCCCGGGATTACATGACCCCTCAGGTCATGCTCGTCGAGGTCCACATGGCGGCCAACGAGGGTCTGGCTCTCATCCACAAGGTCAGGCAGAGATGGCCTGGGACCTATGTTCTGGCCATGATCGGTTCCGGAAGCGCCGGGATGGCCAGGGAAGCGGTCGAGCAGGGAGCCTTCGATGTCCTGTTCAAGCCCTTCAGGATCGTGGAAGTGACCCGGAAGCTGACGACCATATCGAAAGAGGTGGACCTGAACCAGAAACTCCGGTGGACGAGGAAGCTCAAGGAGGTGTGCCCCTCCATCATGACATCGACCGACCGGCTTTCCTCTACCGACCCGCTGACATCGAGTGATCCACTGACATCGACCGACCGGCGGTCCTCTACCGACCCGGTGACACCGAACGATCCACTGACATCGACCGACCGGCGGTCCTCTTCTACCGATACGGTTATCCCGCAAGGAGAGTGGCTTTCAAAGCGATTGGTACCAACCCCGGACCCGGACCTGGAAATGCCGGGTCACCGGTTCGAACCCCCATCTTGAAAGTCCCTTGTCATCAAAGCATCCATTGGCAATATGACCTCTTTTTCCGGATTATCATCCACCGGTCCACCCCTCCGGGCATCACCATTGATAATTATACATTTCTTTTATATACCTGTCGTCTATTATACATTATCACCTGAACGGTGTCCTTCGTGACCCCTGAAACACCTGATGAACAATCCGATGAATCCAGCCGGGGCTCTGGTCCTGTCGAGGCTGAATCGGCCACTACGATAATCCCGGAATCCCTTGAGAACCAGATGGCCCGTTCCTACATGGATTATGCCATGTCGGTCATCGTGGGCCGCGCCCTACCGGACGTTCGAGACGGCATGAAACCGGTCCATAGGCGGATCCTCTACGCCATGGCCGAGGCAGGCGCCAGCCATACCCGCCCCTATCGCAAATCGGCCCGTATCGTGGGCGAGGTGATGGGTAAGTATCATCCTCACGGTGACCAGGCCATCTACGATACCCTGGTCCGCCTGGCCCAGGACTTCTCATTACGCTATCCGCTCATCGACGGGCAGGGTAACTTCGGTTCCATCGATGGTGACAACGCCGCCGCCATGCGTTATACCGAAAGCCGCATGGCCTCCATTTCCCAGACCATCATGGCGGATATCGATGCCGATACCGTCGACTGGACCCCGAATTACGACGGCTCTTTGCAAGAGCCAACGGTCCTCCCGGCCCTGTTGCCCAACCTGCTTGAGAACGGAT
>CAYSUX010000043.1:232-15044 GCA_964434315.1 uncultured archaeon | reverse complement strand
TCGACAAATGCGCCCTCGAGGGGGCCCTGCGACTCAGGGAGGCCCACGGCGGCACCGTCAAGGTCATCGCCCAGGGTAATGCCAAGCTCAAGGAGACCATCAAGGAGGCCCTGGCCATGGGCGCCGATGAGGCTGTCATCCTCACCGACCCGGCTTTGGAGGCTCCCGACACGGCAGGCGCCGCCAGGGTGCTGAGCGCCGCCATCAAGGCCTCGGGCCCCTACGACCTCATCATGGCCGGAGCCGGCTCTGCCGACGAGTACACCGGCCAGATCCCCTCTCGTATCGCCCAGGAACTGGACTTGCCCCATGTGGGCTTTGTCAGGGAGTTGGACTTCGCCGACGGCAAGCTCACGGCAACCAGGGACCTGGAGCAGGCCCGTGAGGTGGTCGAGGTGGAGACCCCCCTCATGGTGACCGCCGTGAGCGAGCTCAACGAGCCGCGACTCCCGCCTCTCACCGCCATCCTGAGGGCCGCCCGCAAGCCATTGAAGGAGCTGGGCCCCGCGGATCTGGGTCTGGCCGAGGGGGCCATTGCCGCCACCCTGGAGCAGGTCGCCAACCTGGCTCCTGCCCAGGCTCGCAAGAACATCATCTTCGAGGCTCCTGCCGGGGAGTCGGCGGCCGAGCTGGCCAAGGCGCTTCGGAAGGAGGGGATGGTATGAGAACCCTTGTCTATTCCGCTGAACCGGCCTATCTGCCCGAGCTTCTGGGTCGCGCCCGCGAGTTGGGCTGCGATGATCCACAGGTGGCCTGGCTGGGCCCGGCTCCCGACGACGCGGTTAAAAAGGAATTGGCGACCTACGGAGCCGCGCTCATCAAGGTTGTGGAAAGCCCGGCCCTGGAGGGGAACCCGGGTGATGTCGTTGCCGCCGCCCTGGCCGGCCTGGCCGAAAGTGAGCCGCTGCTACTCCTTTTGATCTCGGACCTTAAAGGGCGTGAGGTGGCTCCCCGGGCCGCCAGCCTGCTGGGGGCCGGCTGTGTGGTCGAGGCCCTGAAACTCACCATCGAAGGTGACCGGGTCCTGGCCGATCGATATGCCTATGGCGGCAACACTGTGGCCGTGGAGCGGATCGTGACACCCTCGAGCGTCGTGGCCGTCAATCCCAAGACCTTCGAGCCCGAGCCAGCCGCCACGCCCGGAGCCGCCGAGGTGGAGATGGTGGAGCTTGACCTGACCCCCTCGAGGATAAAGATCGTGGAATCCAGGCCCAAGGGCGGCGAATCGGTCAACATCGAGGATGCCGAGACCCTCATCTGTGTGGGCCGTGGGATCGAGAAACAGGAGGACCTGGAGCTGGTCAATGAACTGGCCGGTGTGCTGGGCGGAGAGGTGGGTTGCACCCGACCCCTGTCCCATGATTTCAACTGGCTATCCGACGAGCGGATGGTGGGCATCTCGGGCAAGAAATGTTCACCCAAGCTGAACATCGCCCTGGGCCTGTCCGGCGAGATCCAGCATTCCGTGGGCATCATGGGCTCCAAGCTCATCGTGGCCATCAACAAGGACAAATCGGCGCCCATCTTCAGGCTGGCCGATTACGGCGTGGTGGGCGACCTTTACGAGATCCTGCCTGCCCTTGTCAAAGAGCTGCAGGGTTGAATTGAGTGAACTGATTCCCAAACGAGCGCCGGATAAATGAAGCAGGTCCGACGCCCAGACCCGATATCCTCAAGCAGCTCGGCCTGAGTGGCAGATCGGTTGACAGACTGGTAAGCCGACCGATCGGGTGAGTGGCTAGCTGGCAGGCTGGCACGGCAGTCGAGATTCCCGGTCGCAAACCAATTGTACCCATCGCCCATTGCCCCAATCAGTCGCCGCATGACCGCCACCCTGAGGGCCGACCACGGCAGGGCCCTCGGCCGACCGAGCCCCAACAGCAACCGGCAGCGGAGGCCCGTCACGCCTGAATTGACCCCGCGCCGTGGGCTGGGGATGATAAGAGGGGTGCTCGGGGCGAGCAGGAGCTTTGGAGGGGGCGTCGATGGAGGGGGACGGGAGGATTGAAGCGATGGAGGCTGAACAGTCGGATAAATATGGTATATGCGAAGTTAACGTCGGATATATCGCTTATTGGGAGGGATTATCTGGTTAATCTTAAACGTCCCAGGAAAATGTTGGACCAATCTTTGGCAGGGTGCGAAATGTGTGAATTATGATCATGAATGAAATAAAGTACAAACCGATCGGAGTCATTCATACCCGGTTCAAAGAATCCAAGGGCACACCTATACAACCTGCAGGTGCTAAAGGTATCAATGGAACAATAGAAGTATTCCCAGAATACGCTGAAGGCTTAGGAGATGTTGAAGGCTTTTCTCACATTATTTTGATATACCATTTTCATTTATCCAAGGGGTCATCCTTAAGGGTGAAGCCATTTATGGATAACGAAGCACATGGAGTCTTTGCAATGCGAGGTCCAAGTAGACCAAACCCGATCGGCATCTCGATAGTGCGTCTTGTCAGGACAGAAGGGAACATACTCCATATTCAAGATGTGGATATTATCGATGGAACACCTCTTTTGGACATTAAGCCCTATGTACCGAAATTTGATATACGAGATGTAGAGAAGATAGGGTGGCTTGAGAAAAATGTACATAAACTTTCAACATCAAAAGATGATGGGAGATTTACATAATGAGTATTACGACTTCCAATAACAACAAACAACAAACAACAAACAACAAATAATCGACTAAGGATTAAAACGTGAGTTCTAATGGATTGACATAGGCTATGAAAGTAGTACATTCAACTCGCCAACAGATCATTGAGTCTTGCACACTCGAAGATTTCAACTATCAGATAGACCCGTATGTCGGTTGTGGGCATAAGTGCCATTATTGTTATATACAAAACCAATCCGAGGTTGATTGGAAAAGAGAAATTGGGGTTTATCCAAACATAAATAGGAGCTTGGTAGAGGAGTTATCTTCACTCAGATCTCAAATGATTTATATTGGAATGAATACCGATCCATATCAACCACTCGAAAAAGAGTATAAACAAACGAGAAAGTTGCTTGAATTGTTAAATGAACGCAATTTTTCAGTTTGTATTCTAACAAAATCAAACTTAGTGATACGAGATATCGACTTGTTGAAAAAAATGGCGAATCCTTCCGTTGGGATATCTATCGCATTTCAAGATGATGTTGTCAGGAGGCTGTTTGAAAAGAATACTATGCCAAATCAGGAGAGGATACAAACGATATCAAAGTTAAAGGATGAGGGTATCGAGACCTATGTATTGATATGTCCCGTGATGCCTTATGTAACTGATATAAATGTGTTGATAGAGCAGGTCCAGCCCTATGCAGATACTATTTGGATTTACCCATTGGAAATAAAATCCAGTGAAGATAAGAACTGGAAGAAAATCCAACCGATTCTTGAACAGCGTTTCCCAGAGATCGTCAAGAGATTCGAAGATGTTGTCTTTTCAACCGATCATGCTTATTGGAAGGAATTACGTCAGCACTTGGAAAATATCAAGATCGAAGACAATATCAATTTGAAGATTCATATTTAATTTAAATTTAAGTTAAGGCTCAGGGAAATTGGAGATCACTCTTACATTTACAAACTGCACGTCGTGTCACCTCAGTGGCGGATATCAGGTTACGCGTCCTTCGGATGATTCGACCCGGATTCTCCTTCGGCGGAACTTCGCTTCTCCGCAAAACGTTAGCACCTCCCCTGCCTACCTCGCCCTCCGCCCAGGCTTGTCAGCTTGAACGCGACTGAAGCTTAAAACAATAGCTTAAGCCTCAAACCATGATTTTACCGATATTTCCAAAGCCGGTCAGCCTGGGCTTTCGGTCTGTTCGGTTCCCGGATCATGCTATTTACGCCCCATAGTATAGTATGCTTGCGCCCCAGGATGCCCTGAGTATGGCATATGGCATGGGCTCATTTTTCCGGCCAGGCCAACACCTCGACTCGACCTAACCCAACCCGGCCTTCGGTCCTGGCCTTTTACAAACGGCCCCGCCTCGACCTGTACCCTCGGCTCTGCACAGCCCCGCTGGCCCAGCCTCGTATCGGCTTCGAATCGGATTCGGCTCCCGGTCCGGCCCGATGACCTGCGGTTAGACCCGTTGTCCGGCGGCTCCCGGCCAAGCAACGCGCTCGACTCGGTATCCCGGCCGGTAGGGCGGTAGGGTGGCTGGGTAACAGTCGGATGGCTGTGTGGCTGGCATGCTGGCCGGTAAGCCGGATAGCTGAGTGGTTAGCTGGCAGGCAGGCTAGTTGGACCAGGTTGGCTGACGACTGGCCGGACGGACTGTGACCATTATGCTCTGCGTTACCGGCCATCTTTTTAAACTGTCTGTGATTGGGCAGGGCTAACCCTCCTAGAGTCTCTTGAGGTATCACATGGCCGGCGCCCCTCCCAAAGTAACTCCCATCGACAAGAAGACCTTCAAACCATACATCGCCCCCGAGGAGACCCTGCCGGAGCTGACTTTCAATGTGGTCTGGCTGGGCTTGCTCCTGGCTTTCGTCTTCGCGGCCGCCAACGCCTATCTGGGGCTCTATGTGGGCATGACGGTCTCGGCCTCCATTCCCGCGGCGGTCATCTCCATGGCCATCTTCAGGGCGCTGAAGGGCAACATCCTGGAGAATAACATGGTCAAGACCTCTGCGGCGGCGGGCGAGGCCGTGGCCGCGGGCATCATCTTCACCATCCCGGCTGAACTCTACTTGCACCGCCATCTAACCGGAGGTGCCGCTGGCTGGGCCGACCTCGGGGGAATCCATATGGTGGAGATCGGCATCATCGCCCTGGTGGGTGGTGTCCTGGGAGTGCTCTTCTCCATCCCCCTACGCAAGATCCTCATCATCGACATGGACCTGCCCTATCCCGAAGGGGTCGCCTGTACCGAGGTGCTCAAGACCGGCGAGGAAGGCGGCAAAGGGGTCCAGTTGGTATTCGGCGCCCTGGGTCTGGGAGCCCTGTACAAGCTTCTCGGATCGGGCGTGGGACTGCGCCTGTGGAAGGAGCAGTTGACCACCATATGGGATGCGGGACGCACCCGCCTGTTCTTCGGCACAAATCTGTCGCCGGCCCTGCTGGGTGTGGGTTGGATCATCGGCCCCCGTATCGCGGCCATGGTCTTCGGCGGCGGCGTCATAGGCTGGCTCATAGCCATACCCCTGGTGGGCTACTATCGCAACTGGGAGTATGAGGGGACCAGTTATTCCGGGGAGACCGCCATCTTCACGGTCTGGCACGAGGATACGCTCTTCATCGGCATCGGGGCCATCATCGTTGGCGGGCTCTACACCATGTGGAAGATGCGCAAGGCGGTCATCACCGGGGTCAAGCAGGGCATGGGCGCTACCGCCGGGCTGGACGAGTTCGGCCAGGAGGTCATTCGCACCGAGAGGGACCTGCCCTGGAAGCTCTGGTACTTTGCCATCATCTTCGTGGCCATGCTGGGAATGTACTGGCATGTCACTGAATCCTATACGATCACCATTGTCGCGGCGGGTGTCATGTTCGTCGCGGCCTTCTTCTTCACCGCCGTGGCCGGATATATCGCCGGGGTGGTGGGTTCATCCAACAACCCGGTCTCCGGGGTAACCGTGGCCACCTTGCTGTTCACCGCCCTGTTGCTGGTCGCTCTTGGCGCGGACAAGTACATGGGGATGACGGCCACTATCCTGGTGGCTGCCATCATCTGTGTCTCGGCAGCCATAGCCGGTGACTGCATGCAGGAGCTCAAGACCGGCCAATTGCTGGGTTCCACACCCCGTAACCTCCAGATAGCCGAGTTCATCGGTGTGGGCGCGGCAGCCCTGATCATCGGTCCGGTGCTATGGATGCTGGACGAGGCCTACGAGATATTCAGCATCAACCTGTCGGCACCCCAGGGCGTGGTCATGGCGACCGTGGTCCACGGGGTCTTCGAGGGGGAGATGAACGTTGTCTTCTTCCTTATCGGCGTGGCTCTGGCCTTCTTCATCATCGCCATGGAGAAACTCAATATCGCCCAGATATCGATCATGGCCGTGGCCATCGGCATCTACCTGCCCCTGATGCTCACCGTACCCATCATGCTGGGCGGTCTGATCCGCATGGGCGCGGATTCCTTTGTCGGCAACAAGGTCGGGATGTTCGAAAAGGATAAATACGCCACCACCGAAGAGCTGGAGACCGCCAAGGGCGAGGCAAAGGACACGGCCTACAACGACGGGGTACTGGTTGCCTCGGGGCTCATCGCCGGCGAGGCCCTCATGGGGGTCATCATCGCCGTGGCCGTTATCGTCGACCTGGAACTGAACCAGTTCAATGAACCGCCAAGCCTGCCCGGCCTTTTGCTATACGGTTATATAATGTTCCTGCTGGCCTACATCGTATTGCGAAGACATATCGTGGAACTGGACGGCAAACAGATAAGACGGACCTTTGGCGGGATGATCAGGGACGGGATTCAGGGTACCAGGGAGATCCCGAGTATCATCCTCAAAGCCTTCAAGGGAGCCCATCTCGACCCACCAGAGGCGCCGGAACCCGAGGAGGACCAAGGTGTCCTGGACGCGGAAAAGGTCGAGTGATCCGCCCCAAGAACGGACCAACCTGCTGAACCTGCACCCCCGGCGTGATCGCCGCTGGAAGGAGCACGATGGCCGGGTGATACTCATGATCCCCCGCTTTGACAGTCGTTTCGGTCAGAGGATGTGCAAGGTCCTCCATATGAAGCCGAACTTCCACATCCGGTTGGACGAGTATGGGACCCAGGTCTGGCTACAGATGGATGGGGAGCGAACAGTCGAGGATATCGCCAATAGGCTCGGTGAGCTCTATGGTGAGAAGGTGGAGCCACTCCACGACCGGCTGGAAGAATTCCTTCACAATATGGAGTGCAACCGGCTACTGAAGTTCAGTGAATTCCCGTGTTCAGGCAAGAAATGATCGGATCGGTCAATTCGTGAGACTTCGATCGCATAGCTAGGAAAGGGAACTCGGGTTATTGGCCAGTATGATCTCGTAATAATTGACGGTGATACTCAGATCGTATGTGTTGGATCCATCGAGGAAGATGGGCTGGGCGCTGTTCAGAGTGACCGTCACGGTCCAGTTGCCGATACCGTTCTCATGGGCAAAATCCTCATCTGCCTTCTGGCGGGCGTCGTCATTGCTCATGCCTTTGTATCCGGAGGCAGGTGGCACGGGAACGGGGTTGACATTGGCAGTGATGGTAATGGTTCCTGATGTGTCGGAGGCGGGGTTGGGAGTATCATATGATACTGTCCCGTTTGGCTCCTGGACATGTAGCTCGAACTCATCATCGGGCTCGAAGTCATCGTTCCAGGTCAGGGTGAAGACGATGATGGTCACGTTCCATTTGTCTTGGTCCAGGTCATAGGTGTCTGAATCACCGGTCTGGAGGTTGCCGCTCTCTGTTTCGGATAGTTGCTGGTCGTCAATTGATATGAGCCAGTTGGAGACGGCCTCTCCGGCCGACACATCATCATGGACCGCGATGCTGACAATCGATACCGCGATCACGAGGGCTCCGATGAAGGCGAGGACCTTGTCCGATGTTTTGTCCATAACTCCACCAGACCGGGGTTCGGATAAAAGGTTTCTGCATCCTGCGTCCTGCCTCCGGTATCCGACCATACGGGGACTTCGCACTTTGTACACATACTCCGCACACATACTTCGCACAAATCCTTTACACTGAAAACCCATAGGCTCCCCCGATGGCCTACCAGCGGCGATTCCCGGTCGCCAGGCCTGCCGGGAAGAAGCCCCGAAGCTCCACCAGTGCCTGCCTGGCCTGCCGCACGACCAAGCTACTGTGCGGTCTGGATCGCTGTCCCATCCTGGTCAAGCTCCACGCCCGGACCCGTACCGTCACCCTGGTCGACACCCTCAGATTGACCGGAGGTTCTCCCCCTTCGGTATTCGTTGGCCGGTACGGTTATCCCAAAGTGGATATCGGACCCATGCTCCCGCCCTGGGAAGGGGACACCGGGATGCTGGATACCCCCGAGCTCTGGCCCGGCCGTTCCATCGACGAGATCATCGGCTTCAGGGAGCAGATGGTGCGCACCAAGTATCCGGTGCGGGTGGACAAGCTGATCGGACACGAGGCGGGAGGACGGATACTGGACCGGACCCGGGAGTTGGCCATGTCCGATCGACCGATAGGCGTGGAGGCCGACCTGCTGAAAAAACCCCGGGGACCCACGACCTATCAGGCTCACGCGGCTCCATTCGGACCCTCGGCCCCTTTGCGGGCCCTGGACGGCGATACCATCAAGGTGGACCAGCGCATCGAGAAGTACAGCTCGGACACCGACCTGAAATCGATCCCGGCCCTGGTGGAGCTTCATGCCGCCGGGACCTTCACCTCGACGCTCCAGAGGGTCTTCTCAATGGGACTGCTGGGCGAGGGCCGCCGCCGCCGCCTGGTACCCACCCGCTGGTCGATAACCGCGGTGGATGATACTCTGGGAAAGAATCTGCTGAAGCAGACCGTCCATTGGCCCTGGCTCAACGAGTACCTGCTCTTCGAGACCGTGGCCCTGGATAACCGCTGGGCTGTGCTGATGATGCCTGGCCACTGGGCCTACGAGCTCATCGAGGCCTGGTATCCCAACACCCTCTGGAACCCCCATCGCTCCGGTATCGCCATCATGTCCTCCCACGAGTTCAAGGGACCCAGGAAGGATTATACCGAGATCGGTGGCTGCTACTACGCCGCCCGGTTGGCGGTGAACGAGAAGCTCCACGAGAAGCGACGCCAAGGGGCGGTGGTGATCTTCAGAGAGGCTCACCCAGGTTATATACTCCCCGTCGGGGTATGGAATGTCAGAGAACATGTCCGTGCCGCCCTGGCCAACCCCCCTCGAAAGTACAACACCCTGCAGGAAGCCCTGAACCGGGTATCATTTGTCATGGACATCCCGATGAGCCGGTGGATACTCAACTCGGCGGTGCTCAAGGACCGCATGCAGCAGAGGCGGCTGGAGGACTTTGGGATGGGAGAGGTGGAGAAGGTAAAGAGGAGCGTTGAATGAGTTGGCAGTTTTCCCCTAATCAGTTATTGCCGTACAGGTAATCCTCAAATCTCTCGGACCAATCGGAGGGCCCCTCGATCTCAATAGCCAGAGCGGTGTCAAAGAAGGATTTCGCCTTAACTTTGGACTTGACCTTGGGTTTCCTCAGTGTTTCGATGGTCAGTTTTAATCGAGTATCGGGCAGGAAATCCAGATGCCCGGTGGGCTTCAAAACATGACCGTCATAGACTGCATCGATGGTTACGACCATACGTATCACTCCTTCATGATGGTCTGCTTGTAGCCTTGCTGGGGTAATAAGTTTGCCCTTGCCTCTTGCTTGCACACTTGCTTACTGTCAGCCCTCAACCGTGTTTCATTCGTCATGGACATCCCCCTCAAACGATGTCTCCTCAACAGCGCCGTGCTCAAGGACTGGATACAGCAGAGGAGGTTGGAGGACTTTGGCGATTGAGCCGATTGGCCGAATCGAATCATATTCTATATATATGAGGTTTCCATTGAGGGTCCAAATGAAGAGTCGTCCCAAGAGATGTCAGCCAATCATGCAGGCTCTTTGTCTTTTAGGAATAGTCGTATTGCTGGCTATGATGGCACCCTCGACAGAAGGTGAGACGATCACGGTGGATGACGACGGACCGGCCGATTACCATTCGATTCAAGAGGCCGTTGACAACGCGAGTGATTTTGATACGATATTAGTATTCGAAGGACAGTATAACGGGACGATTACCATAGATAAACCCATCACTATTGAAGGTTCTTTAAAAAATCAGACGATCATTGATGGTTTATCAAGAGTAGGACTAGATATCACTCATAATTCGGTCTATTTAATTAATCTAACAATACATAACTCTTCGATAGGAATTTATGGCCATGAAAGTACTAACATAACAATAGAAAATATAATTATAATTAACAATTTTGATTCAGGTATATCATTTCATCGATCTAAGAATATAATAATTAATTCTTCGACAGTAAATAATAATGGTGTCTTCGGAATTTGGATTACTAATTCTAGTAATATTTTTATTAGAAATTCTTCAATTAATAATCACAATCATTCTATAGGCGGAATTCCCTGGAATAATATTAATAAAAATTATTATCATGGAATTTGGATTAGTTATTCTAATAGGGTTTTCATTGATAATAATAGTTTTGACTTAAATAGATATAGCATAACTATGATTCGAGATATTAATATTAAAATAGTTAATAATACGATAACGGAAGGACAATTTGGAATCCAACTAAGTCACTCTGAGAATGTAACAATTCATAACAACTATATATCAAACCAACTCGATATTTCAATAGACATTCAAATGACGTTTTTAACATTAATTCATAATAATGTTATTAACAATGGTAATAAAGGAGTATATCTCTTAAGTAGTTTTTGTAATTCAATTAACTATAACAGCTTCATTAATCATTCTATAGGAATCGAAATAGATAATTTAAATGGCATTATTGAATTAGAATGCTCGTTAACATCTAGAATTATTAACAATAATCAATTTGAAAATGTATCCACTACCATGATTACTCACACTCACAAATAAAGTGAAAAATATGTTTCTTCATCATCATTAAATATTATACTACTACTACTCCTAATTATTTCTGTAACAACTAAATATGGTGGTTAAATGCGTAAAACGAAACTTACAAAAGCCAGAACAGTGCAACCAAATCAAATTATTATCATGTTACTAATAATCGCATTGATAATTCCGAGTGTTTTTTCAATTATTAGATTAGAAAATCTTGAAAATAACACTCATTCTAATAAAGTTGGAAATGATAATAATAATGAGACATCCTTTAGTGTAAACTCATATGGCTTGTCCAACCCAATAAATAGTATTGATAATTCTAACATTTTGGTTGATAAAGATAATACTATTATATTTAATGATAACGATAACATATTAATGTGACGGTGATTTGGCCGAATAATCCTCCATTGGCAACAATTGAAGATATCTCACCCAATCCGGTCGAATACGGTCATACGATTTTTTTCAACGGCTCGGCTGACGATGTAGATGGATTCATTACAAATTTCACCTGGCGCTCCTCATTGGACGGACTGATTGGTACCCAACAGAATTTCACTATCAATTCTTCTTTGCTCTCCGAAGGAAACCACACTATCACCTTTCGGGTTCAAGACGATAATAATAACTGGTCGGTTCCAGCAAATACATTTTTATTAGTCTTGCCTCGACTGCCAGAGGCCTTTATAGACTCAATTTCTCCCACACCTGGCAGTGCGGGAAGAAATGTGACATTGATAGGTCATGGCACCGATCCGGATGGTGAAATAATAGACTTTTTATGGCGTTCCTCAATTGATGGAAATCTCAGCCATCAAGCCTCTTTTTCTATTTCTAACTTAAGCCTTGGCACCCACACAATCTACTTCTCGGTTCAGGATGATCTTGGATCTTGGTCAATAGAGGTTTCAGTTACCATTTATATAAATGATCTTCCCATAGCTATTATCGACAACGTGAATGTCGAACACGCCTCTAAAGGTCTAGTAGAGGCAACCCTAAAGGGTCATGGTGTCGATAACGATACCATTCAAGCTCATGAGTGGCGCTCAGATATCGATGGCCTACTTGGAGGTGGCAGCCCTCTCGTATTGACCAATCTCACCCCCGGTACACACACAATATCTTTACGGGTACAAGATGAATGGGGCGAGTGGTCAGAATGGGTAGATTACAGCAAGCCTATCGAGGTAACTATAACAGCAGATGGTGAAGACCCTACATCTCTTTGGGGCATTCCTATTACCACTTTCGCCTGGTTTTTGCTCCTAGTCTTAGCTGTAGTTGGAGGTGGCACTGCTTCATGGCAGTATAATGTCCGGGTATTTACCAAGCAGATCAAGGAGCCCCTGACCCGGCTTCAGACTCTGGCGGACCGACATGAGGCCGCAGAACTGGAATACGATAGAGTCCAATATCAGCGAATATTGAATCACTTGACTATCTGGAAGTACCGCTCGGTTCAAGCCGAAACTGCAGTGTTGGAAAAGAGTATGAATGAAACCCTTGACCTATTTGTCGAGGCCAAGAATATGATAACCAAAGCTCAGGAGCTTGCCGATAAAGCCAGGACTAAAGACCTCGAGTTCGACCTGAAATTACTTGAAAAAACCGAGCTAGCTTTCAAAGAACGCCGGCTGGAGGATTCAAAATGGGCTGCCGTTGGCTTTATTGATCAATTGGAGGAATTGTCACATAAGACTCAGAATAATCAAAATGATATTGGTGTAAAAGATAGCCAAAAGGATTAACTGCGCATGTGAGACAGACGGCCCCCTCACCAGCCCCGCCGCCTACAAATACCACCTCAACCTCTATCTTATCCTCCAATGCCCGACTCTCCAATGTCTGACCCTCCCGCTGAGATTCCGGGGGCAACCTCCGGTCCGTCCAAGCCCTTCATCTCAGTCATCATGACCGTGCTCAATGTCGAGTCCACCATCCGGTCGTGCCTGGATTCCCTGCTGGCCCTGGATCATCCCGCCGACCGCTACGAGATAGTCATCGTGGACGCCCTCTCGAAGGACGGGACCCGGGAGATAATCCGTGAATACGCGAAGGGACGCGAGCACCCGGCCATCAGGCTCCACGAGAAGGCCGGTTCCATCGGGGCGGGACGCAATGAGGCCTTCCGCCATGCCGGGGGGGAGTTTATCGCCATCACCGACGGCGACAACGAGGTATCGCCCCGGTGGCTTATCGAGCACCTTGAGGGCTTCACCGAAAAGATCGCGGGCTCGGGCGGCCCCATCGACAATGCGGTCCACACCCTTTTCACCGACACCACGTCGTGTCTGGACAACCATGGCCCGGCCACCGATGTGGTGCCGATGCTGGGCGTCAACCGATACCTGAAGCCCTTTGTGAGCCGGACCGACATCTACACCTGCATCACCTCCAACGCCATATACCGGGCCTCGGTCTTCGAAAGCCTGGGAGGCTTTGACGAGCGACTGACCGCCACCGAGGACGCCGAGTTCAACCAGCGGCTCCTGAAGGCTGGCCACACCCTGAAATTCAATCCAGAGGCCAAGGTGGTGGAGCACCATCGCTCGTCGGTACGGGCGTTCCATCGGCAGCAGCGCAACTACGCCTTCGGCCAGGCTGTGGCCAATGTCCTGCACCCCGGGATGTTCAAGCCCATCCACTGGATACCCCAGCTAGCCCTGCTACTGCTTCTGGGCCTATGCGGGCTCTATATGGCCCTGATGGCCCCCTTGATCGTCTACCTGGCCCTGGTGCTGGTATTGCTCTACTTCATCGCTCATACCGGATATGGTATCAAATGCGCCCGACAGAAGGGGAACTGGAGGCTGGCGCTCACCATCCCGTTAGCGGTGCTGGTCTGGCACGCGGCCTGGGTCAGGGGCTACACAAGGGGTCAGTTCCGCCGCCGCCGGTTGCTGGCCGGCACCTATGCCCTGTCCCATGGCGACTCGTCAAGGTAGGTCGGGCCGGATATCGAAAGTGAGCTCGCAAGCCTTTAGGGGTAGCCATTGCTGACCGGACCATGGCCCTGCCCCGCCACGACCTGTCCCGATATGTCGACGCGGCTATCCTGGATCCCGCGGTCACTGCCAGGCAAGTGAAGGCCTATTGTAAGCTGGCGGTCCAACTGGGATGTGCCGGTGTTTGCGTCCTGCCCGGCCGATTGGAGCTGGCGGCCACCGCCCTGGCCGGCTCGAGAACACGGGTCATCGGGGTCGTCGGATTTCCCCTGGGCGGCGATTTCCAGGAAGCAAAGACCTGGACCGCGATGCGAGCCATCGAGCTGGGCGCGACCGAGTTGGACATGGTATGGGACCTGGGTAGCTTTCTCGACGATGAATATAAAAAGGTTGAGAACGATATCAAGGGAGTTATCAACAATGCCACCCAGGCCGCCCTGGCGATGAACAAACCCCGACCGGTGGTAAAGGTGATCCTGGAGTGCGGGGCGCTAAAAGAAGAGCAGATGGTGGCAGGCGCACAGTTGGTCGCCAAAGCCGGAGCCCACTTTGTCAAGACCGGCACCGGCATGGGCCCATCGGCCGTCCCGGCCACGGTCGCGCAGGTCAAGATTTTACGAGAGTGCCTGCCCCTCACGGTCTCGGTCAAGGCGGCTGGTGGCATCAGGAGCCGGGAAGAGGCCAACGCGTTGCTGGCCGCCGGCGCCGACCGCCTGGGCATCTCCGATCTGGATACTGTACTGGGACCGATACAGGGTATTGAAAAGGATACTTGATATCAACCCACCGTGTTTAACGATCGAAAGGTCTGTCACCCAGGGCATCTATTCTTCTATTTTCTATTCTATTCTGACTGCTCCCTGCCCGCCTGCCCGCCTATCCTTGCCTGCATACCGCCTGCCGGCCTGCCACTGCCTCCCCCATTACGCTTTTATAAGAACCCTGGCTTGGCGCGCCGAATGCGATTGGCGAATGCCTTATTGCGCAGGCTGTCATACGCAGGATATCAAACGCTCGAACGCGCCGCCGTAGCTTAGTGGTAGAGCGCACGGCTGTTAACCGTGCGGTCGCCGGTTCGAATCCGGTCGGCGGCGCCTCTTCCCTCGCAAACGGCTCGGTCGGAGTCGCCGCCTAGGTCGGCCACTTCTTTTAAGTGGCCTCTCCCTCCAGTCACGGAGGGCGCGTGACTGAAGGCCGCGGCGCCTCTTCCCTCGCAAACGGCTCGGTCGGAGTCGCCGCCTAGGTCGGCCA
>CAYSUX010000043.1:0-132 GCA_964434315.1 uncultured archaeon | reverse complement strand
CTTCTTTTAAGTGGCCTCTCCCTCCAGTCACGGAGGGCGCGTGACTGAAGGCCGCTACGCCTCTTCCCTCGCTCAGAGCTTCGCCTGATTCGTTCGGTCGGAGTCGCCGCCTAAGTCGGCCACTTTTAGTGG
>CAYSUX010000042.1:0-15142 GCA_964434315.1 uncultured archaeon | reverse complement strand
GAAATGAGGGAAAGAGACCCAAGAGACCAAAGGGAAACGAGGGACACGGGAAGCAAAGGGGAAACGAGGCAGCAGAGGGGAGACCCAGGGTCGGGGTCTTTGTCTGCGATTGCGGCTCCAACATCCTGGGAACCATCGACGTCCCGGCGGTGGCCGAATATGCCAGGGACCTTCCGGGCGTGGTCTTTGTCGATGAGGGCAAATGGATCTGCTCGGCCGATTACCTGGCCCGGATCAAGGAGTTCATCACCGACCAGGACCTTGAGCGGGTGGTCGTCGCCTCCTGCACTCCCCGCACCCATGAGCCGCTCTTCAAGGACGCGGTCAAGGAGGCCGGACTGAATCCCTATCTGCTGGAGTTCGTCAGCATCCGGGAGCAGAGCTCCTGGGTCCATCGCTCTGACCCCGAGGCGGCCACACAGAAGGCCCTGGACCTGGTGGCCATGGGCGTCGCCAAGGCGCTGCTACTGGAACCGGCCAGGGAGATCCGGCTACCGGTGGGTCGGGATTGCCTGGTCATCGGCGGGGGCATCGCCGGCATGACCGCCGCCCTGGGCGTGGCGGACCAGGGATTCACGGTACATCTCGTGGAGCGGGAGAACCGGCTCGGCGGGACCCTGAACGATCTGCATATGCTGGCCCCGGCCGACATCGAAGCCGGTGAGATCGTCGAGCGAAAGGTCGAAGAGATCACCGCCAACGAGAACATCACGGTCCACACCAAGACAATGGTCGAGTCCATCTCCGGTTACATCGGCAATTACAAGGTGAAGCTCACCGGTTCCACCAGGGAGCTGGACATCTCCACCATCATCGTGGCCAGTGGCATGGAAGAGCTGGAGCCCGAAGGTCGGTTCGGATATGGCATATTCCCCCAGGTGGTCACCCAGACCCGGTTCGAGAAGGTACTGAAAGACCCCGACGCTTCATTGGGTCAAAGCGTTGTCATCATCAATTGCGTCTGCTCCAGGAACGAGGAAAGGGGATGCTGCAATATCGGATGTCTCGCCTCGGTAAGGAACGCCGTCAGTGTGAAGGAGCGGGACCCCGAATGCGCGGTATTCATCCTCTATCGCGACCTGAACGTGCAGAGCGAGGAGGCCCGCTATGTCCGCGAGGCTCTGCTGGAACATGATATCGGGACCATCAGGTATGCTCCAGAGAACGAACCCCGGGTCATCGAGCATGATGGCGAACTGCTAGTAAAGGTCAGGGACCTGCTACTTGATGTCGAGCTGGAGATACCGGTGGACCATCTGGTGCTTACCACGGTACTGGTCGGTGACAGTTCGGTGGAGGAGCTCAAAGGGCTGCTCAAGGTCTCGACCGACCAGGATGGCTTCTTTCAGGAGGCACACATCAAGCTGGCGCCCCTGGATTTCGCCACCGACGGCCTCTATGTCTGCGGCGGTGCCAGGTCACCCAAAGGCGTCCGCTGGACCATGGAGGAGGCCATGGGCGCGGCCATGAGGGCCATCATCCCCATGCACAGGGGCTTTATTGAAGCGCCGGGGATCATCTGCCAGATAGAGCAGGACCTCTGCTCCGGTTGCGGACTCTGCGTCAAGAACTGTCCATATGGAGCTATCGAGATAGTCGATCCAGCAGCCAGACCAAAGGTCCCAAGGGCCATCGAGGCCCTGTGCAAGGGCTGTGGTACCTGCGCCGCGGAATGCCCGTCCGATGCCATCCAGATAATCCATTACACCGACAGACAGATAGAGGCTCAGATAAACTCGGCCCTGGCCGAGAACCCGTCCGACAAGATAGTCGGTTTCTGCTGCCACTGGTGTGCCATGGGGGCCGTTGACCTGGCCGGTGTAAGCCGGTCCGAATACCCCCCCAACGCCCGGATAATCCGGGTCATGTGCTCTGGAAGGGTCAAGAGCGACTGGGTCAAGCAGGCTCTGGACCAGGGTGCCGCCGGGGTTCTGGTGGCCGGGTGTGAGTTCCCGACCTGCCATTACATCACAGGTAACTACAAGTGCCAAACACGCATGGAGCGATTGAAAAAGAAGCTTTCACGGCAAGGCTATGACACCGACAGGCTCTGGAATGTCTGGATGTCGGCGGCCGATGGTCCAAAGTTCGTGGCCATCATGCATGACATGGTCGAACAGTTGGGGCTGGGAAAGGGAGGCGACTGAAGATGGCCGACACCATCCGGGAGGAATTCGCCGGACTCATTCGCAAGTGTGTACAGTGCGGCACCTGTACCGCGGCCTGCCCCACATCGGATGTGAGCGAGTTCCATATCCGCAGACTGGTGCGGCGATTGCAACTGGGCATACACAACGATTCCGATTTTCTTTCGCGTATCCCCTGGCTCTGTACCCAGTGCGCTCGTTGCGAACTGCTGTGTAGCGAGGGTTTGGGTCTACCCGAGCTGATCCTGACCCTGCGAAAATCGGCCATCGAACAGGAATTGAGTCCGAACTCCGCCAGACAGCTCGTCGAGGCCATCGAGACCGGCGATAGCCCCTACACGACCGGCAAGGCCAAATCGGCCTGGGCCGATGATTTAGTGAAGGTCGACCCCGAGGCCGAGCTGCTCTACTGGGTCGGTTGCAGTCCCTCGATGAGATCCTGGAACCTGGCCAGGGCCACGGCCAAGGTGCTCGACCGGCTCTGCGGTGGCTTCCGACTCCTGGAGCACGAGCCCTGCTGTGGTGAGCCGCTCTATGTCCTGGGTCAGATGGATGAGGTCAGAGCCACGGCCGAGAAGACCATAGCCGCCCTGAAGGCATCCGGGGTCAAGCGGATAGTGACCTCCTGTGCCGGATGTTTCAACTCGTTTTCCAATATCTACCCTGAGAAGCTGGGCCTCGACATGGAGGGGCTGGAGATATACCACACCTCCCAGTTGCTGGCCGAGATGGCCGAACTCACCGAGTTTGCTCAACCAAACGAACAGTATGAACGGAGCGAACGGAGCGAACGGGATGAGCGGGATGAGCTACCGACAAAGCAGACCAAAACCCTGAAACTTGCCAAACCCCTGAAGGCGACCTACCATGACCCCTGCTCCCTGGGCCGCCATGCCGGGGTCTATGACGCGCCGCGCCAGGTGCTCAACTGCATCGATGGTCTGGAATTCGTGGAGTTGGACCCCACCCGGGAACGGTCGTTGTGCTGTGGCGGCGGCGGCGGTCTCTGGTCGGCCGAGCACAAGCTGTCGCTGGAGATAGCCCGGAATAGCATCGAGAGAAGCCTCCCCGAAGGCACCGAGGCCCTGGTCACCTGCTGTCCCATGTGCTACAACACCTTCCGATTGGCGCTCAGGCGGGCCAGATCGCCGGTCAAGGTCTACGAACTTGTCGAGCTCGTGGCGATGGCGTTGGACGTGTAACTCAGTTCAACCCAAGATGGATTCGATCATCCCATACTACCGGGACAATGGAGAAACTGACAACGATTTACCTACGATCGCGGTCCTACCCCGATGGCTTCCTATGGATTTTTCTCACTGGTATCGACTTCATCCTTTGATCCTTCATCTCCGGAGGAATCCGATTCCTCGACAGGTTCTGTATCATTGGATGATTCGGATTCTTTGACCGGTTCCGGTTCTTTTGATCCAACCTTCGGTTCCTCTGTCGATTCCACATCCGACTTTACCGTTGGTTCATCATGCTTTGGTTCTCTTTGCGGTTCAGGCTCGTCTATTTTCTTGAGCTTTTCATCTGGCTTGTCAGGCGATGCAGGTTTTGGCTCTGAGGGTTTGGCCGGTTCCTGGCCCATTATCTGGTCCAGAGGTAGATAACCCATTTTGGCCATGACCAGCAGGATACAAACGATGATCACAAGCATCATTCCAACAAGCAACCCTGTCGGTGGTCCGTCGTCATCCTCGTCATCCTCGGTTTGCACATCCTGAACCACCTGGTCGCCAGCTCCAAAGGGTGTCCCGTACAGGTCATCCAAACCGGGTATGGTATCAGCAGATATCCGGGCCCAGATATAGCCGCTGTAGCCGTCCCCATCGGTAGTATCCACGCCACTATCGGTGCACTGGATCCATTTCTCTCCATCGAACCAGAACATCCGTAGTTTGGATTCATCCTTGCCTGATATGTCAGAGTCGGTGTAATAGAGCTTGATGGTTATCTCGTTGACGCCATCCGAGCTGTTGAGGTGAACATCGATATACTTGTTCAGACCACCCGAAAAGCCTTCTCCGGGGTTTGACTCATACTTCAGTAGAGTTATTGTGACATCCTTTGCCGTGTCATATTCAACGATGGTATCGATGGTTTCTTTGGCATCCACCACTCCTTGACCCGGCGTGATCGGCTCAACAAGCTTGGCGGTCCAGTTGGCCCGGATCCAGGTACCCCAGTTCACATTGACCGATACCTCATCACCGGTACCCGGGCCTTCACCGCCCGGACCGGAGGCATGGCCCCACCAGTTGCTGCGGGCGTCTATTGTGAGCCGGTTGTCGAGATTGCGGACCCCGTATCCATTGTTGTTGAAGAAATTGTTATGGACTGCTGGATCGGCCCGGTTCTGACATAGAATCCCGTCACCCAGGTTGGCGTGGAGAGTGTTACCGATCACATCACCCTTTGAGTCGTCCAGGAAGATACCGTTGTTGCCATTGTGTTTGATGTCGTTGCCATAGAGGTTCTGATAAGTTCCCTCTGCATGGATCCCGTCCCAGTTGTAGAATATCTCATTGCTGACTATCTTGGTGTTTCGTGCCCCCGCGCTCAAGTCAATGCCATTCAGGGTGTTGGACAGGGATGCTCCAAGGGAATTGGCACCAATGTGGTTTCCCTCGATGATATTACCATTAGTTCCGGTTCCGTTTATAGCGATGCCGTTACCCAGATTGCCCGCGATGATATTTGGCTCTAACAGAGTGCCAATCAAGTTCCTGCTGGCTCCAGCGGCCAGTAAGATACCATTGCCATCATTTGGTAGTTTGCTGGTCTTGTCCTCATCGAGACCGATCACGTTTGACAGGACCTTGTTCTCGTCAGTACCTGCTCCGCTGATGAGAATTCCCTGCCCATTATTGCCGGATATGAGATTGAATGTGGAATCCGTGGTGTCCCCGATGATGTTCTTTTGGGCTCCGTCTGATATTCGTACACCATCCTCACGATTGGGCAGGGCTTTGGTGCCGCTAGCGTCAGTTCCGATGTAATTGTTGAACACGGTATTCTCGTTGGTGTTGATTCCCGTGATCAGGACGCCACTCTGATTATTGCCTGAGATCAAGTTCTCCTTGGTGGGCGAGCCGATGATGTTCTTTTTGGCTCCGTTGGCGATCTTAACTCCATTGCCATTATTGGGTAATATGACCGCGCCAAAGCTATCCAGACCTATCGTGTTGTGCATGACGGTATTATCGGGGGTCCCGGACCCGTTTATCAGAACACCATTGGCGCCATTACCCGAAATGAGGTTCAAAGACGCCACATTGCCGATCATATTCTGCTTGGCCCCCCCCGATATGACCACACCGTTCTTCTCGTTGGACAGGGCATCCAATCTGTTTTCAGCGGTACCTATTCGGTTGTTGATTATCTTGTTCTCATTGGTCCCATCGCCGTCGATCCGCAGGCCATTCTCACGGTTGCCGGATATGAGGTTGTGCTCGATTGTGTTGGTGCGGGCGCCATCGGAGATTAGAATACCGCTACCTCCATTCGCTACGGCTTCGTCACCCACCTGATTGGAGCCTATCTTGTTGGCGTAGACCACATTCTCATCGGTGCCTTCGCCGCTGATGACCACGCCCTCACCTCCATTGCCCGAGATGATGTTGCCTATTGATAATCCGCCGATGGTGTTCTGTTTGGCCCCATCCGATATCTGAATGCCGAAGTTCCCGTTTGCCTCCTCTTCGGTGGCATCCAGATTGGTACCGATGAAATTGTCGATGACCTCGTTCTCGTCGGTTTCCAGCCCGGATATGAGGATACCGTTGCCCTGGTTGCCCGAGATTATGTTCTTTCCCGGACCCATGCTGCCGATGATGTTCTTCCCGGCACCTCCGGATATCTCGACGCCGTGACCTTCATTTGGTAGCTCGTTGACTATGCCCTTGTCGGCTCCTATCGTATTGCCGTGTACCTTGTTCTCATCCGTATTGGTACCGGTGATTGTGATTCCGTTGCCTTTGTTGCCGGATATTATGTTCTCGATCAGATTGTCATCCTCACCGACCTCGTTCTTTTGGGCACCGTTTGCGATCCTGACCCCGTCGCCTCCGTTGGGAACGGTGTCATCCCCTGCCTCATTGGTCCCGATATAGTTGCAGGTCACGATGTTCTCGTTGGTCTTGTCACCGGTGATGAACACGCTGTGACCTGTATTGCCCGCAATGGTGTTGTAATCCGGAGCCACTCCAATCATGTTCTTCCGGGCACCTTCCGTGACCAGAACGCCATTCTCAAGGTTTGGTAATGGTGTTACGCCATCCTTGGCCACCCCGATGTAATTGTCATACACTTGGTTCTCATCGGTCAGGAGGCCTGTGATCAGGATCCCGTTACCCTCGTTACCGGATACAATGTTACTTCCAGAGATCCTGTTCTTCTGGGCACCACCAAAGATCTCGATACCATGTTCCTCGTTGGGTATGGCACCGTCGCCATCCAGATTGGTACCGATAAGATTGTTTCGGACCAGGTTCCCGTCAGTACCTGTATGCAGGATGATGATACCATTCTCCTTGTTACCGGAAATAAGATTGCCCAGGAAGGCGGAATCGTACTCGCTGCCGATGATGTTCTTTTGTGCGCCTGCGTAGATGAGCACTCCGTTCTCTTGATTGGGTAACTCAGCGAAACCTCCGAAGGTCGTTCCGATCCGGTTGCCCTCGACCTGGTTTCCATCGGTACCAATCTCGGATATGGCCACTCCGCTGCCCAGATTGCCGGAGATGGTGTTCCCGGCATTGTTATCGCCATCCAGACCACCGATGTAGTTGTCGGTGGCCTCGTCGGTAATGGATACTCCATGCTCCTCATTGGGTAGTTCCGAGTTCCCTTCCCCGGTGGTTCCGATCAGATTGTAGATGACCTTGTTCTCGTAGGTCCCTTTATCCTTGATCAAAACACCGTGACACCTGTTTCCTGAAATTATATTCGGTTTCGATTCAGCGCCGATGGTATTGTTACTTGCTTGCCGGGTTATCGCTATCCCATTCTCCTCGTTTGGTACGGCTACGGTCTGTTCGAGATCAGCGCCGATGGTGTTGCCATGGATCACATTTTCATTGGCCACCAGGCCCTCGATCAGCGTACCATTGCCCTTGTTGCCGGATATCACATTCCCATCGATTATCTGGTTACGGATGGAAAATGTGGATATCAGAATACCATTGAGCTGGTTTGGTATCGCTGCATTGCCATCACCGTTGGTACCGATCCGGTTGTTAATGATGATGTTCTCGTTTGCCCCATCGATTATGATCCCGTTCTCGTTATTTCCCGATATGATATTGCCATCCATGGAGTCCCCGATCACGTTCTGCTTGGCCTCATCACCGATCATGATACCATTACCTCCATTGGGCACGGCGTTGTTTCCAAAGTAGTCGGTACCGATGTAATTGGTTTTTACTACGTTCTCATCGGTACCCTTGTTGTAGATGTATACACCATTCTCACTATTGCCGGATATCGTATTGGCTTTGAGGAAACCTCCTATCGTATTGTACATCGCCTTGTCTTTTATGACGATACCGTTTTCCCGGTTTGGTGAATCGGTGTTGCCTATGGTATTGTCCTCTATCAAGTTATTGTAAGTTCCATCATCAGTGATCACTATGCCGTTTCCGCCGTTTCCGGTGATGCGATTCCGGTCGGTGACCCGGTTCTCCTGGGCACCGTTGTTGATGCTGATTCCATCCTTGGCATTATCGTGTATCAGATTCTTCTTCACCGTACAGCCATAGGTGGCATTCAGCTCGATGCCGTACTCGTTGCTGTTGATGTCGTTGTCCATGATGACGCAGTTGTTCACGACACTGTTTCCCACTCTTATCCCCGCCATTAGTTTCCCGGTGGCATCCTTGATGGTAAAGCCTTTGACCGTCGTGCTGTCCTTCATGATATGGAAGGTGTGATCGTCCGAATCGTCGGCCAGCACGATGGTGACTTCCTTGCCATCATACGACTCAATGGTCAGCTCCTTGTGGATATTCACGTTCTCCACGTAGGTCCCGGGACAGACCATGCAAGTGTGTCCGTCCTTGGTCTCTGAATCATCGATGGAATCCTGGATGTTCTCGAATCCCTCGATGGTATCGATATTGATCACCGGTGCCAGGACCACCGGACCTCCGGTGATCTGAGTGGTCGGTGATGGATTCTTCAGGAAGTGCTCGTAGTGCACCGGTTCGGCATCAACGTCGGGCGAGTTAATCTCCACATAATAGGTCCGGTACTCCGTGCCGGTGAGCTTCTTGAAATCGTAAACCAGATAGAGGTTCGCGGTCGTTCCCGCATTGATAAGGATAGGCGCATTAAAGGTCAGGGAGCCGTCATCCACGGTATACGACCTGGTATCGACCAGATTGGTAGATAGGTAGAGTCGCACCTCGTCCAGATCCTCCTTTTCGTCCCCTGTGCCGTAGGCTTCGAAGGTAAGGGTGTCAACGTTCCAATCATCAATATCATTGGCGGTCAGCGAGAAGTTCAGAACATAAACGTGGTCATCCTCCTTGTCAGGACACATCACCTGATAGCCTGTACCCCCCGCAAGGGTCAGCTCGGGTCGTACAAAATGAGCCACCACCGATTTGTGTGTGTCCATACGCACGCTTGTCGAGGGTTCGGTCCCGCTGACATCACCGGTCCATTCCTTGAAGTTCCAACCATTCTCGGTGTCGGGATAGGCATCCAAAGGAACAGTCCTGTATCTGGGATACTGGTAACTGCCGATTGCCGGATTGGTCGTGCCGGCTCCGTATGGGGCCACATCCACCGTGAGCCAGACCTTCTGCTGGGCCGGTTTGCGCTTGAGAACGGATATCTTCACCCCATATTCATACTCGGCAAGGTAGACGGTCCGACCATTATCGGTGGCTACCGAGGTCATGGCTCCGCCACCCATGGAAGAGCAGCTACCCGAGCCGCTCACCCTGGGTCCTCTGATGAACTGGCCTGAGGCAAAATTGAAAGTGATAAGACTGCCCGACGCCAACACCATACCTTGGTCGAAATACAGACTGGATACCGGTCCACTGCCGATGGTATTGCTGATGAGTGTTACATTGGAGAGGTTGGAAAGGTCGTAGGCCTGGATGTGATGTACCTCGTTAGGCCAGTTGCCGCTATTGCCGGCCACCAGCAGAGTGGTTCCTTCAAGGGCCATACCGGCGGGATCACCGGGAATGGTGATGTTCCACAGGACCTCGGGTGATGAAGCGTTGGTCACATTGACAATGATAAAACCCTTGATGGTATCATTGTGACGGTAGGCGACGATGGCCAGCGTGCTTGCGTTCATTATCAGCAGGTCACGGCTCTGACCGGGCAGATCGAACTGGCCGACCTGCTCAGGTTTTGATGTGTTGGTGATGTTGAGTATGGAAATCGATAGGTCATTGCGCAGATAGAGATGGTTCTCGAAAACCCGGCCTTGTCGCGCCACAACGCTCAGATCGAATCTGGAGGTCTCGTTCAACGCTAAAATATTGCTCAGATCAACGAAATGGAGCTTTGGGTCGCTACCGCTTTGATTTATCAGGATGGCCGAATCCTGATGGAATACCATGCTACCGATGCTCTGCCATTGGGTGTACTTGCCAATGGCTTTAGGATATTTGTTTGAAAGGTTGTAGACCCACAGGTTGCCATCAGTGGAAAAGGCAAAAAGATGCTCTCCATTGGAGAATACGCTCTGAGCGTTGGTCAGCTTCTCGAAGGTACGGTTGACCGAGATGTTCGTAAGGTTATTGGTGTTCAGGATGATCAAAGCCTGATCCTGGCTCAATCCCATGTAGACCTCTCCGTGATATGGTGCCCGTACAGCCTCGACGCCGCCCATTTCGATCTGGCGCACCATCTGGGGGTTATCGATGTCGGTCACATTGTAGATGTACATACCGTTCCAGGCTGAGGCAATGTACAGGTGATCCTCGAAAACATCCAGATCGCTCACATAGTTGCCGTCCAGTGTGTTAGCTAAGGAGAGGTTCGTCGGATCGGTAACATTGATGATCTCTATCGAGTTCCAGCCATTGGCCACGAAGGCATGGTTCCCCCAGAGGGTGAGTTGATTCTGATCACTTATTGAGAGGTTATCCACCTCGGTGATGTTTGAAAGGTTGCTCACATTGAAGACCCAGAAACGCTGATTGGAGCTATCGACGACATAAGAGAGGTTCCCGCGGATGATGAGCGAATCTGCTGATGATGTGTAGGTAGTATTGTACGTGGGAGCCGAGGCGTTGGTGACATTGAGTACCACAACACCGACATAAGGCACACTAATATGCAGATATCGTCCCTGAAGGTCGAGCGTACTGGCCAAGCCTCCAAGCTGGTCATAGTTGCCCACCAGCTCAGGTTGCGATGGATCGGTAATATTGAATATCTTAACCCCGGCGTATCCATCACTGGCATAGAGCAACGTCAGGTTGTCCTCGGTTGAGCCGACTACCACGGTCTTGGGGTCATACTGGAACTCCAACGAAGATAGCAGGGTTGGCTCGTTTGCGGTGTCGAGAATGAGCAGATGCCTGGTCTCACCCATGAATGTCAGGTTGCCGTAAACCCCCAGGCAGTTGGGTAGTCCACCGAACTGATAGGTGCGGTCCACTGAGAAGTCTATTACCCGCAATTGCCAGGAATATGTGGCGGTGCCGTTCTCGTTCTCGGCTACGACGGTCACGTTGTTCAACCCCATGGACGGGCTGGAATGGGTATAGAAGCTGAACCAGGTCTGGTTGCTTGTATGGACCTTCTGACCATTGACCCACCAACTGAGATTAACTGTCTGGTCCACATTCACAGAGAAACTCACATTATCATCCACATGAGCGTCGATAGGGTTCAGGGGTGAGATGAAGGTGAAGAATGGCGGTACCGTCGTGTAAATTCGTAATTGGGTCGTGGTGTAGTTGGTCCCCGAACGATCATCGGTCACAGTCAGATTCACTGGATATCTTCCCGCCCGCTCAAAGGAATGGTTGACAACCATACCCGTTGTGGTGTTACCATCGCCGAAATCCCATTCATAGTTGACTATGTCCCCATCCCGGTCATGGCTTTTAGAAGCATTGAATTCCACGGTCTGATTGATGATGGGATGCTCGGGTGTAACTGAAAAGGTGGTGATGGGTAGGCGATTCGGAGTCAGGGGAAGTTGATCCTGGTCATTGCTGTTCGAGATGTTGAAGACCGAATCTCCCAGGCCATCTTGATCCTGATCCACGCCATCATAGGTGCTCCAGTAGTTGCCTCCCAGATAGGGTCCGCCGATGATGGATTTTCCGGCGGTCTTGGATATGTTCCAGGTGTTGGTATCACCGTCCCATTGGAGGACATTCACGTTATTTTCAAACAGGTTGTTGTATATGGTGTTATGATCTGAATTATCAATGACGATGCCGTAATTCGAATTTTTAATAACGGTATTATTGGTCAGGATATTATCTTCCGAGTATGCCAGATAGATCCCGTATTCACCGTTACCTTCAACTGTATTATTGAATATTGTATTGTCAGACGAACTGGATAGATAGAATCCGTAGCCATCATTGTTGCTGGCTGAATTATTGAAGAACTCGCAGAAATCGATATCATAGGATTGAAAACCATGTTCTCCATTGGAATCGAAACTGTTATTGAAATACTCATTATGATCTGAATACCTGGCATAAACACTTTTATCATTTGAATCCAGGTCATTGGCATGGAACTTGTTATGATCGGAGCTTGTAAGATAGATCCCATTGCTGTTTGAATGGGCAGAGTTGTTCAGGATCCAGTTATAATGTGATGAATCCAGATGGAGGCCGTTGGCGTTGCTGGATGTCATCCGGTTCGTTGTCAGGTTGTTGTTGTTGGAGGCTAAAAGGTAAAGGCCGTAGTCATTGTCTGATACCTTCACATTGTCGATGAATGAGTCATCGGTATTGTAGAAGAGAACTCCCTGACCATTATTGCTGATCGTGATATCCTCTACCGTGATGTTGTTGCTATCGACAACGCCGATAAAACCCGCATCCGATGGAATTGTCTTGTCCTGTTGGTTCAGCCAGTAGTAGATAGGCTTTCCATTGATGGTATTGGTGGTATCGATATATTGTGTAAAGGAGAAATAGACCCCGAAGTTCATTTCATTTCCCGATAACACATTATGCTCTAATGTCATAAAGCCCGATGAGCTCAGATATATCCCATAGCCCGCGTTGTCACTGATGGTGTTATATTTGATCGTTCCGGAACCGGAATGACTCAAGGACATGCCATGGTTCCCATTATCGAATACGGTATTGTTATCTATCAGTGAAAATGTAGAAGAAGAAAGATAGATGCCATTGATATTGTTACCCAATATGGTATTGTTATTCAGCTTTGTATAGTCCGCGTCATAACCATTGAAACCATTATAATTATTATTCGAAAAGTTATTCAATGATAATATATTGTTATTTGAATAACGAAGATAAATGCCATGATCCTTGTTATTTATTACCGTATTATTATAATATGTTGTGTAATCGGAATTGTAACTATAAATCCCATACTTTGCATTCGAATATACGGTATTATTGCGCACCTGATGGTTTGGATATGCGTCCTGGTAGATCCCGTAATAATTGCCTGTAAGATTGTTTGTTTCTATCTTACATTCCCGGCCGGCAACATAGATCCCGGCCATAAAGTCATCGGTGGCGCCCGAGACTGTGAAACCACTCATATTGACCAGGTCCACGGTTATCTCCACCACATGCATGGAGGCGTTTGCCGCCGTGATGGCGGTGTCCTCCCATGAGCCAGTGGAGATGAATGTCAGAACCTTGTCCACCTGCAGGTTCTCAATATAGGTCCCGGGTTCGACCTTGATGGTATCGCCAAGGGAAGCCTCGTCAATGGCTTTCTGTATGGTCTTGTAGGGATTATCGGAAGAGCCGTTACCGGTATCATCGTTACCACCAGCGGCATCGACATACATGATTCCGGTTCCTTTTCCACCATCGGCGTTGACATTACCATTGAATAGATTGGCATACATCGACGCTATCAGTATAACTAAGATCAGTAAGGTTGGGATTTTGGTTGGTTTCTGGCGTTGTATGGGATCACATCCTTGCTGTTTTATTGGAATCTGATGAATCTAAGGATTTTTTTGCATTTTCGATAGTCGCATTTATTGAAGGTAATGTAGAATTAGGGCTTACTGATGAGCATTCAAATGTTCGGTCGTGAAAAAAAGCGTTATTCAGTCTGAAACGCTCTGGTATGATGCTATAAAACATTACTGTTTCAGTATAAGGATGTAATAATGATATTTGAAAGATCTTTAAGGATGGGGGAAAAACCATGCTACCTGAAGCGTGGAGAATGATGTGGCTACTATATCAGTTTCGGTCAAGCAAGCGTCAAGCGTCAAGCAAGCGTCAAGCGTCAAGCAATCAAGCAAGCGTCAAGCGGTCGGCAACACTGGATGTTGTAAAAAATCAAATAGCCGTAGTATATCCATCCGACACCAGTGTATCCCCATGCCCCTCGGATTCGACTCCCCCAGCCATGGCAATGTGCCGGTTGGTTTCTTCAACATCGAGACCGACATATTCCTCATCGACGAGCTGTTCGTCTTTGCCACCGACCTGTGCGGCTAGCTTGCAGAATGGGCCACCGGTCTTGGCCAGGATGAGGAATTGGACTCCAGGCGGGAGTTCTATGTTTTCGAAGACCCTGGCGATATCGGCAATCTGCACGGTGCCATCCAGGGCGTGCTGTTCACAGGCTTCATCGGCAGGCTCTATCGGCTCTATCCCTTCCCTGCCCTGCAGGAGGATTTCAAGCAGCACACCGATGGGCATCTGAACCGGGAGCCGGTCGAGCGATTGCTTCGAGAGTTTGCCACCCCTGAGCCCATCCGCATCGTATCGAACAATGAAAAGGACACCATCGCCTTTGGCGAACTGGTCTTCACCCGCGCTGTCTTTTACCAGCTACTGGGCTACAACGACCGCGGCGGCATGCCCGGCTGGCAAGACGACCGGCGACCTGAGTATGTTGTTGCCATGGGGGTGGCGGTCAAACGGTCTGGGAACTGGCTTTTTGGCAAGCTCGGATGAGAGCGTGAGAGCATGAGAGCATGAGAGTATTCAATAGCTGGTTTCGAGAATGGTTGTTTCTTCACCTTCCCGGTACATCATAGCTTTCTATTCATGTGGATATTTTCATTGGATGCTCTGTCAAACCGATCCGGAACATGACACGGTCGTTGTCATGGATGGAGAGTCCAGATCATGAACCGGGCGATATGGTGGCTGCTCAGAATCTTCTTTGGCCTGACCGGGGTCGTTTTGATCCTGTTACTGGGCTTTGACCTTCTGTTCCTGCTCTACTGGATATTCGGAACAGGCAGCAGCTCGGAGACCGCTACGAACCTGGCCCTGCTTCTGGTCGCCACGATCGTCATTCTTGTTCTTATGGGCTGGATATACCGGTACCTGAAACGAAGATGGGATTCCAGGGTACAGTCATACGAGATCGACGGACACCCTGGTGAACTGGTCGAACCGATCATAGGCACCTTCTTCGCCTTCTCGGCGTTGGCCTTCATTATCTTCGCCATCGTGGCCTTCTTCTCCTTTCTGGCGATGCTCTTTCTCTCTGATAGCCGGACGGAGATGTTCACCATCTTCTGCTGTTGCAGTCTCGGTTGCCTGATCATCGCCGGTACACTGTACGTTACCTATCGACTGGTCAGTCGCTGGGGATTGATGGGAGAAAGTATAGATCGTATGGGTGATTGTGAGATCTTTGGATTCCTTCATTTCCTGGATTTTCTGGCTTTTTTTCCCTTTTAAGCGTATTTGTGTATATTATTGATCATCAAACCCAAACCTACCCAAACCGACCCAAACCTGCCCAACCGACAAACACCACCCAGAAAAAACCAAAACATCCGCTAAATCCGAGATGAGAACGCAAGAGCCACG
>CAYSUX010000041.1:0-15168 GCA_964434315.1 uncultured archaeon | reverse complement strand
GGGTCCAGACCCGTGATGCGTCTCAGGTCATTGAATTCGAGATGCCATCTTGTTATGAGGGTCGATATCCACTAATCTACGAAAATCCGGTGACCAGTTACAAGATAGATGAAGGTGAGGGACAGGCGGTCGAGGACTGGTGGAGCAGTAATGATGGGGTCCTGGGCAGCTCCGGCAGCACCGAGGACAGCGATCCGGAGTACGAACCCTTTCGGGATGGATATGGCCTGAGGTTCGACGGTACCGACGATCAGGTCAAGGTCTCCAATCCCACCAATTTCGAGATGGGGGCCGATGATTTCACGATGGAAGCCTGGGTCGTGCGGGGTGCCACCGACACCGAACATGTCATCATCAGCAAATCGGACAGTGGTAGCTGGGGTGCCAAGGCCAAGAAGTTCTATTTAACCAGCGACAACAAGCTTGCCTTCACCGGTTACGGCTTGACAGCTCTCGAATCCAGCGTGACCCTGGACCCCGGGGCCGTCCATCATGTGGCCGTCTCCTTCGACGATAGCACCAACACGGTCAAGCTCTATCTCAACGGTGAGCAGGTGGGCAGCACCACGATGAACCTGGTGGCTGATGATAGCGGCCACGAAATGTGGATCGGGCGGACCGGTGCCGGTAGCTACTTGAATGGTCTGGTCGATGATTTCGCGTTCTTCGAGGAGGTTCGAGAGCCTGGAGAGTTCCATGGGCTCAAATGGATACCCAAGCGCAGCAATATCCTCGGGATGTACGGTTTCGAGGAGGGCAGCGGCACCACAACCTACGATTTCTCATCCATCGACAAGGATGGTACATTGACAAACACTGGGAGCGGCGTTTGGGATACCGGCTACTGGGGAATAACGTCCACCTGGATGGTACCGATGATTACGTGGCTGTGAACCCCTTCTACGACACTCCTCCAAGCGCCTTGACGGTACAGGCCGTTATCAACCCGGATACCACCGCTTCTGACCAGACCATAGTACACAATGGTGATAACGGCGAGTTCCTGTTCACCGTGAAACGGGATGGAAGGATGTATGCCGGGTTGAATTTCGAAACCAGCGGTTGGGTAGGAGCCAGTGCCGTGGGTGTTCAGGCCGGTACCTGGAATCATGTGGCTTTCACCTGGGATGGGGAGAACCTTCGCACTTTCGTCAATGGAAAGGCAGGGGAGACCCGGTCAACCCCTGCCGAGGACCTGTCGGACCCGGGAGCCGGCACAGAGTCCTCCATCGGTTCCAACGATCGTTCAAGTGCCTATTACGATGGCAGGGTAGACGAGCTGATCGTTTCGAACAGAGCCGAGCCGTCCTTTGAATTTGCGTGCCGGCGCGGGCGGTACGAGGATCAAGCCGCCTATTACAACGAGCCGGCCTCGGGTTCAGCCTCCGGTCACTGGGACTTTCACGAACGATCCGGGACCACTGCCAGTGACATCTCGGGCAACAGTCTCGATGCCACCCTGTACAACACGGAAAATAGCGACTGGGTCAATGGCATTCGGGGAAAAAGCATGAAGCTCGATGGAAGCAACGAGTACGGTTCGGTGTCGGATAGCGACCTTCTCGAACTGCTCTTTGGCGTCTCCATCGAGGCCTTCGTCAAGACCTCCCACAGTGGTGATGCTCAGACCATCTTCGCCAAGTACGGCAAATCGGGAGCGGGCAATACCGATCGCTATGGCTACGACTTCAACATCGACGCCAATGGTTACCCGGAATTCAACATCCGGACGGATTCGGGCGACTGGGATCAAAAGGTCTATGGCGGCAAGGCCGACATGAGGGTGAACGACGGCCTCTGGCACCACCTCTACGCCCAGGTCAGTCGGGGCGATTACACCCGGATCTATGTCGACGGGCGGCTCACCAATCTGGACTCCACTGGTTACGCCGGTGCCACCGACGACGGGCTAACTGAGATAGATAATCCCAGCGACGCCCACATCGGGGCCCAGAAACCCTACGGCGGTTCGGTCACCAGCTATTTCAACGGCTATCTGGACGAGGTGCTCTTGTACGGTACAGAGCATCCGGTCAGGAATTCCTACGGCCTTCAGTTCGTACCCAGTTCCGGCGGGCGCGGCGGTATGAGCTTCACCAATTCCAACGAAATAGGATCGGCGGGTGCGGCGGCCCGTTCGGTGGTTTTAGCGGATCTGGACAATGATGGCAAACTTGATTTCATATCCGGTTCAGCCGCCGGAACCAATGAATTGAGTATCTATCAAAATGATGGAACGCCATTCTCAGGTATCCTGACAAGAGTTCAGATAGCTGATGTTGGGAAGATAAATCAGGTAATATCGGCCGATCTGGACAATGATGGGAAAAAGGACCTGATAGTGGCCTGTACCGATGGAAAGATACGCATCTACCAAAATGACGGGACCCCTTTCACCGACTCCTGGAGCACATCCGTCGATATAACTGGTGGCCTGACCGATGAGGTCACCTCCATCGGCGTAGCGGATATCGATAAGGATGGCAAGCTTGATATCGTCGCCGGCCGGGCCGGAAGTGCCAACGATATCATGATCTTCAAGAACCCCAGCAGTACCTTCGGAGGTTCCTGGTCCACAAACAAGGACCTGGGTTCGCCTGGCGCTCCTGTAAAATCCATATCCGTATTGGACCTCAATAATGACGGCAAGGTTGAGATAGTATCGGGACAGGGTGGTTCCGGTGACGATGTCCATATCTGGCAACCACCATCTTCAGCCCCCTTCACCAACAGCTGGACGGATAGGGATATGGGCTCTACCGGGGGAGATGTCAAGGATGTGAAGACCATTTTCGATTTCAAGGATGCCAGCAGTGGGAAATTTGAGTATAAAACAGAGCATTTCAGAAGTGGCCCATGTTATGACTGGGAAACCGGTGAGTGGGACCCTGGATGTGGTGAATATCCTAGTTTGAGAAGTGCTTTAATAAGTTCTGCATCAGTTGTTTCATTCTCTGAAGGAAGTGGCAAGACACGTCTATGGGAGAATGACGATGACTACACTTTCGACTGGTCGTTCACAACCCATGACCTTGTAGACCTTACCCCGACCATCAACGAAGGTGTTCTAGGAGATTTTGATAACGATGGTGACATCGATATCGCAGGAGTTGCCAACAAGAGCGATTATCAAGAAGAATTGTACATCGATGTGAACAACGGAGGCCTCCCTTTCGTTCAACATTGGGGTCGGGTCGGGATCGGCGACGACAATGACAACAATTATCTGAGCATCGCCGCGGCCGATATCGACAATGATGGTGATCTAGATCTCTTCACAGGTCGCGATGGCACGGGCAATCAGTTGAAGGTCTGGGAGAACACACTCATCCATCCCGAACTCTCCTACAAGGTCGAAGGATATGATGTCGGCGCCAGTGTGGCCAATGTCAATGATGTGAGCCTGGGTGATCTGGACGCTGACGGTGACCTGGACATGGTCTCGATAACCGATTCGGGAGAGGACTACGAGGTGATCGCCTGGCAGAACGATGGTCTTCCTTACGAGAACACCTGGACCCAATTCAACCTGGGAGCCATCAGTGACAACGTGGAGGCCTTAGTACTTGCCGACCTGGACCAGAACGGCGACCTGGATGTCGTCATCGGTAGTGGGAGTTCGGAGGATTACGAGCTCATCGCTTTCGAGAACGACGGCACGCCATTCTCGGGCATCTGGAGCTCTTACAACCTAGGCGCCACATCCGAAGATATCAATGACTTGAGTGTGTTGGATGTGGATCGTGACGGGGATCCGGACCTCGTCACGGTTTGTGATTCGGGTGAGGATTACGAGCTCATCGCCTGGAAGAACGATGGTACTCCCTACAACGGGGTTTGGGCCTCCAACGACATTGGGACCAGTTCCGCCGATGTCCATGCCGTCGGTCTGGGTGACTTGGACAAGGATGGCGATGTGGATGTGGTGTCGGGTGGTCATTCCGACGAGGATTACGAGCTCATCGCCTGGCAGAACGACGGTACGCCTTTCACAGACACCTGGTCTTCCCAGAACCTAGGGGCCAGCAGTGATAGTGTGAACAGCGTTGCTCTTGGTGATCTTGACCAGGATGGCGACCTGGACGTGGTATCGGGCAGTGGTTCGGCTGAGGATTATGAGCTCATCGCCTGGCAGAACGACGGTACGCCCTTCACCGATACATGGAGCTCCAACGATGTGGGCACCACCGACAGCGTAAGGGATGTGGTCCTGGCCGACATGGACCGTGATGGTGATCTGGATGTCACCTCGGGCAGTAACTCGGGAGCCACCAACGAGGTCCTGAGCTGGAAGAACGATGGAACGCCTTTCACCTCCACCTGGGGTTCGGTGACCGTGGGAGCCACATCGGATAACGTTCTGGATGTCACTCTGGGTGATCTGGACGGTGATGGTAATCTGGATGTCGTTGCGGGAACGGGCAGTAGCGAGGACTACGAGATCATCATCTGGAAGAACACCTGTTCCAAGGCCGGTTTCACCGTTTCCTCCACAGCCCCCTCGTCCATGGGCAACTCGGTCAAGGATGATCTACTGAAGGTGGTGGTCGAACACAACGGGATATCCGGTGACAGCGACATCGAGGTCAACAAACTCACCTTCCTGTTGGAGGACAGTGCGGGCGATCCCTTGACCACCGCCGAAGCCCAGACCATCTTCGAGAACCTCTATGTCTATTATTCCAGTGATGGGACCTGGACGGCCGGGGATACCCCCATGGTCACCATATCCAACTCGGATATCCACTTTGATCTGGGATATCAGGAGTTCCATCTTCTAGATGGTCATATCTACAGCAAGATACCCCAGGCCACAAGCTCCAAGACCTACTTCCTGGTGGCCGAGATGAAAAGCAATGCTGGCAGCAGTTCCATCAAGAACTTCACGGCGACGTTCGATGCTGACAAGAACGCGTACATCGAAGATCGAAAGACGGATGTCAGGGTTGCCACCGAGAGTGAGGCTCTGGCAGATACGGGGACGGTTGAGATAGCCGAGTTCCCGGATCCGGTCATCCCCGTCGCTGGGGTCTTGATCGTTTTGGGAGTGGCGAGACGTCGATGGCGACATCGTAACTACAAGTAGGCATATCGTCGAGAAACCAGACCAAGCCCCCTCACACCTCGCTCCCGGACCACCTGGACAGCCCGGTCATAACCTGCGTCCAAATGACGCATGACACCGAAGCCGGGATCGGGTCCTACAGGATCTGAGCAACAGTTACAGGCGGGTGGCGGCCTCGGTGCCGTCGGCCAGGACCACCATGCCGTACAGTGCATGGAATAGCCGATACCATACCGACACCCCCGCCGTGATGGAAGGATACCCAGGTCGCTCCGGCGGTGGTGTTGAGCGGGGCGTTGAGGACCGGCCGGTCGGCGATGGTGTCCGAGCCGTCGGTCATGGCCTCGGTCTCCCGGTTGGGGGAGGCCACGCTGCCCGGATCCAGGTGGTCCCGACCAATGACGACGGGCACATTTACCTGCCCTGAGGCGACCAGATCGTTGAAGGCCGGTCCGGCTTTCGCCCACTGACCCATGGTTCTTGGAATCTGGAATCCCAAGCTATTTTATCCCATAACCCCTAGCGCCATCGGGTGCGCCCGTTGACGAACGAAGATCCAGATAGGTTTCCGTCCATAGTGCTGGTCGGAGTCGGTGGAGGTGGCTCGAGGATCCTCTCGGAGGGTCTGGTCAAGGTTGACAAGAACCGACACATCGACCGCTATGTCTGCCTGTCCAGGGCCATCGCCCAGGACGATGAGGTTCCTCACACATTCATCGTGGATACCAGCTCCGATCCCTCGACACCGGGTTTCTATCGAAACATACCCAAAGCTCACAAGATATCCCTGTCTGGGAGCATCAGGGGTATGTCCCGGGGTGCCGGAGGCCGGCCAGGCCGGGCCACCAAGGCGGTGCTCAACACCGAGGTGGCCAGGATCCTGGCCGAGAAGCTCTACAAGCCCATCGCCGACATCAGCCCGGCCATCGTGGTCTTCATCCACACCGCCGACGGTGGGACCGGAGGCGGCCTGACCCCCGAGCTGCTCCACCAGTTGGCCTATGTGCTACCCATGTCCACAGTCTTCTGGGTCTTCACCGTGATGCCCCAGCAATCGGCGTTATCGCTGAAGGGACCCAGGACCGTGGGACCCAACCTGGGCAAGATGCTGGATGTCATCCGTCGGGTCTGCGATCGCAAGTATGACCGCATCCCCTTCCAGTGCCGGGAGGCTATCCGGGCCGTGGTGCCGGTGGCCAAGAAGGAGCGTTCGGACGAGTTCAAGTTCTCCCGCATCGCCATGTTCCCGATGTCCAACCACCATTTCGCCAAGTGCTGGAAGGACCGGCAGGAGAAGGGGCAGGGACGCCGGGGGAGGGGGCGGGTGGAGATACGTGAGGAGGTGCTCAACCCCTTCCCTATCGAGGTGCTATCCCAGGCACTCTACCCCTTCCTGAAGTACAAGATAGCCAGCTTGGAAGAGCAGCAATGGATGCAACACTACTGGCCCATGGGACCCATCGACATCCCCGACATCATGGCCGGGGTCAGCTTCGATCGGCCCATCATCATCCCTCACCTGCTCATCGATCCCGACCTGGATGACAAGGAGGCGACCAAGAAGGTGATAGCGGACCTGAAGGAGGGCGACATCCACCTCGAGAGGATAGAAGGCGATGTGGAGAGCGGCCTGCCTGATACGTTCACCTTCATAGGCACCCCCACCGAGCTGTCGGGCTTTCGGGCCTCGTCGCTCTACTGCGTCCCCATCTATCCCGAGGGGAGTCCCTATTTTGATTACTTTGGCGATCAGGTCTCGGACCAGTGGTTCCCCAGGCTCTCGGGCTCGCTCAACTTCATCGGCGGTCGCAAGGGCGAGATGGTGGGCGTGATATCCCATTCGGCCAATCTGAAGCCCCAACCCATCCCCAGACCCAAGGACCATACCCTGGGATTCGACAACGGGCTGCTGGTGACCCTCATCTTCGGGGCGGTGCCTCCTGATTTCGAGGTCTGGCTTGACGCCACAAAGAAGATAGTTGACGATCACAAGACCCAGGAGAAATGGGAGCTATCCTACTATGACGCCAACACCTGGCTTAGTATCCTGGCCGACTATGTTGGATGGCCCGAATGGCCCAAGCCCAAGAAGGAAAAGCGAAAGAGGTAGCCTGCGCCTGCCGTCGCCTCGTCGCATAAGGAAAAAGTCGTGTGACTACAAGTAGTTGAACCACAGAGACACAGAGCCGGGGGAGGGATTTAATAATCTGTGAAATCAGTGAAATCTGTGTTTAAAAAAAAATGTGTCTCTGTGGTTCAATCCTGCTCGTCCCCTCGCATCCCAGTTCAGCCGAAGAACTCCCGCACCGCGTCCACCGGGTCGGCCACGGCCCTCAGGTCCTCAATATAACCCTTGAAACCGGCGGCCCGCTTATCCAGGATGATGCACAGGCCCCGGTCCTCGGGTCCGCGGATCAGGCGGCCCGCGGCCTGGAGCAGCTTGCGGGTGGCCGGGGCCTTGACCGCGTACTCCCATCCCCGACCCACGAACTTGAGATCGTAGTAGGTGACCAGGGCCCGCTGCCGGGCCGAGGGCGGGCTGTAGGGGATGCCGAATAAAATGGCCAGCTCCAGGGTCGTATCGGGGTAATCGATACCCTCGGCCAGTCGACCGCCCATGACCCCCAGCAGCACGCTGTTGGTGTCGGCCTTGAAGGTCTCTACGGTTGACATCAGCTCCTCTTGCTCCATGCCCGACCGCTCCACATACAGGGGTTTGGACAGCCCGGTTGTAACAGGGGCGATAGCGGCGTGGGCAGTGGTGGGGGCGCCGGCGATGGCCGGGGTGGAGGCGGTGGTGGCAGAGGCCGAGGTGGCGGGGGCGGCAATGGAAGCCGAGCCGGCGGAGGCTGCGAGCTGCGAGCCTTGTGAGCTGCTGGCCGTGGCAGCGGTGGCAGGGGCAGCGGCCCGCAATCCCTCCAGTGACCGCTCCAACAGGTTGTATGAAGGGTAGAAGACCGCGGCGTTACCCTTGAAGGCCTGCAGCGTGGTTATCAGACGGTCCTGGAGGAGGTCCCAGAGCTTTGGGTCGCTGTTCAGTTCGGCATAGCGGGTGGTCACGTCCAGCAGGTAGTGGGCCGCCCGGTTCTTACTGGGAAAGGGGGAAGGATAGGTGGCCAGGCCCGAGTCGGGTGACAGTCCAAGCAGGTCGCGGTAGTGGCCCATGGGCGATAGGGTCCCGGACATGAGCAGGGCGCCGGCGGTGCGGTTGAGCACCGAGGTGACCACCGAGGGGTCGAGGCAGGCCGACTCCAGGGCCAGCTCGGGGCTATTGGCCACCAGGCGTACCTGATGGAGCTCGGCATTGGCCAGCCAGTGGTTCAGGAAACCTCCCACGACGCCCAGGTAGGAACGGGGGCGACGTCCCCGGGAGAGCTTCTGCTCCTTGACCGCGGCGCCCAGCATCACCAGTCCTTCGGCCTGCTTGTGCAGGGTCCGCAGGGTCGCCCCGGCCAGCTCCATCAGCTCGGTCTCCAGGGTCGGCAGGCCCGAGTCCCAGCCCAGGGTCTGATGGGGCAAGAGCCCTTCCTGTTCATCGGGTGGGACGTAACGGTCGGCAAGGGCCTCCATGGCCGCCTCGAGGGCCTGCAACAGAGGTGGCACCGGCTTTCCTTCGGGCAGGGCCAGACCATAGCTGTCGGCTTCCCGGGCCGCGGCCAGGATCGAGGGTAGGCCCAGGCGCATCGAGGCCAACTGGCAGGCATAGTCGGGCAGGTTGTGGGCCTCGTCCACGACGATGATCAGGTCTTCCACGCGACTGCCCAGCCATTCCAGCAGGTGGCGGCGGATGAAGGGCTGGAAGAAGAATATGTAGGGGGCGACGATGACCCGGGCTCTGGCCAGGCGCAGCTTGTTCAGCTCGTAGGGGCAGATGTTGGCGGCACGGGCGCGGGCCACCAGGGCCTCGGCGGTCAGGTAATCTTTGGACCATTTCTCGACCAGCTCGGGTCCACCGGCGTAGAGTCGCCGGAAATAACCGCAGCCCCCTTCCGGCTTTCCATCATCAACCGCTGCAACGGTCTGGCCCGGTAAGGCTGTGCCAGTCCGTGTGTCCCCCGAGAGGGCGCAAACGGCCTCGGTCTTTAGCCGCCCACAGAGTCGGGATCGTTCATCGGCGTTAGAACTAGCCAGTTCGGGGTCATGGTCGGCCTGGGGGCACAGGGTGGAGCGTCCCTGCAACGCCACGGCGGGCAGAGCCACTCCCAGTTGATCCTTGATGGTGGCCAGCTCGGTCATGACCTGCTGTTGCTGGGAATTTGTACGCACCAGATAGAGCAGTCGCAGCCCTTCCTCGGCTTCCAGGATCGGAAGCAAGCCTGCCAGGGACGAGATGGTCTTGCCGGTACCGGTGGAGGCCTCCAGAAACAGATGAGAGCCTTTGCTCAGGGTGTTGTGGATAAGTTCCACCATCTCCTGTTGACCTGGTCGAGGCTGGTAGGGTAGCGGAAATTCAGTGCCCAGAATCGATCCCGACCCCTAGCTTTCAATCGTCGAGGTCAACCTTACGGTTCCAGAAATCCTCAGGGATATCGTCGTAGATAGATGTCTCGCCCTCGATGTTCGGTTCCAACAATAATGGACGCAGCTCTTCCATCTCCTTGACGATCTCGTGGCAGAGCCGCCAGTAGTGGATACGCCATTCGCGTCCATCATAAAGGGTAGTCTCCTCGCGCTCCGTGACCAGTAGGCCGGAATCCTCAAGCATGTAGAATGTGTCCCGGTCCTCGGGGTGGAGTACGTTATCTATGATACGGTCAGAGTAACCAAAGAAGTTCAGGACATGCTCTGCCAGCAGGTGAGAGGTATCCTCACCCATACTTTCATCGCCTGCCCGTTTCTTGATCGCATTGGCTAACCGATCTGCTGTCAACATGTTCATCTAGGTGGTCCTCCGCATGGCACTGTAGTAAGGCCCCCGTTGGGATTGATTTTATTTTAACATGCTTCTATATAAGCCTTTCGCAGCTTTCTTGCAGCTCGCAGCTCGCCTGAATGGATGGCATTGCAACCCGCACCTCGCCCAGTTTCAGACACCCGGCTTTGGATGGATAAATCGGAAGGTTAATAAACAATTATCATCTGTGATATTCATCAGCACCCCAGGGATGCACGGTGCAGACCAGTTCCAAGTCCAGCCTCCTCGTCAATGAGATAGAGGACCTTTTGTCCGAGAGTAGTAAAGAGAAGTCCTTCTCCAGAGACAGTGATATCGGCATTTCGGCGGCTCGCCCTCGATATACCCCATCTCATCAGGCCCCATTGAACAAGAGCTCACTCCTGGACCTCTTTGACCGCGAACCGGAACCGATGAACATCCCCAACCGTGATGCGAAACCATCCTACATCGTGGTCAAGCCCGAGCCGGTAGGGAGCACGCCGGCAGGGAGCGCATCGGTAGAGGGCGCGGCGGTGGAGGTCTCCGGGTCAGAGAGCCCCCCGGCATGGGAACCGGTATCCTCCTACGTCGTTGTGAAACCCGAGCCCCTGGATGAGCCTTTCCCAATAGGGCCGCCTGAAAGCGATGACCCTGAACGGCACCCGGATGACGGAGGCCCTGATGACGATGGTGACAGTTCCGGAGACGAAGCGGACGTTGATCTTGAGGCCGAGGGGGGACCCGAGGAGGGGGCCGGGGCTGCCACGAAATCAACATTCTCCTGGATCGGGATGGCCCGGTCGACCCTGGGCGGGGGAGCCATGATGGTGGTATTGCTGGGCGGTCTGCTCGTATGGCTGGAGCCCTGGATGGCTGCGGGTCTGGCAGGCTATCTGGGCGGGCGGCTGGCCCGGAATCCGTGGAACGGTATAATGGCCGCTCTCTCCCCCTTCCTGGTCATCGGCACCCTCATCCTGATCCTGTCGACCATGACCGCCCCCATCTTCGGTGAATTGAGCTTCCCGTCGTCGGGTGTCCCGGGCTCTCTCTCCCATTGCCTGGGCCAGGGTCTGAGCGAAGTCCGGGACCCCGGCAGCTCCCTCTTCGCCGCGTTGCTGACCATGGGCTTTGTGGGCGGGCTCTCAGAATGGCTTCACCAGAACCGGCCGGTACACTGAACCTCTCCAGCCATTGCCGTAACAGAACACAGATGATCCCGGAAGTCCCGGAGGCTGGCCCGGAAGCCCCGACAGGTCTGAAAAGTGAACTAACGATCCCTCAAGGGGGTGGCGTCCGCTGAGAACTCGGGTGACTAACTAGAAAAGTGGTATGCAACATATCCCATCAGTTCTAGGGGTGCTGATTCATCCCCAGCTTGAAAGCTGGGGCGTTCTCAGCCTAGCTCAGTAAAGATGGCTTTACTGCCTTGTTTATTACCACGGTCGATGATGAATGGTCGTTAGCCCTGCGAAATTATATTCGCGCCATGGGAGCCACCCTCCTTTGATTTGGCATCAATACCTCCTCAGGCCTTTTTTTGGTGGCTCCCGGGGCTCACCTTACCCGGAAACGGTTCGGACAGGATGATGGAGAGCTGAATCAGAGAAAGGATGAGGAGGGTTGACAAAACCGACCGTTCAGGAGATGGTCCGGAGGCCCTCGACAAGGCGCCAGAGGGTCCGGTTCACCGGGGTCGGGACCCCATGGACCTCACCCAGCTTCACGACCGCTCCGTTGATGGCCTCGACCTCGGTGCGTCGTCCTCGCTCCAGGTCCTGAAGCATGGACGAGCGGTTATCGGCAGTCTCCTCGATGACCCGGGCGACCCTCTTCCAGGGATCTGTGTCAGGCAGCTTAACACCCGCCGCCCCGGCAACCTTTACCGCCTCATGGCAGGCTCGCCGGGCCAGCTCCCGCAAGGGGTCCTTTGCCAGGCCGCGGTTTGGTGTCCCGGTGATGGCGGTGACCGGATTGATGGCACAGTTGACGATGCCTTTGGCCCAGACCTGACCGGCCAGGTCATCGGTGATCGAGGTGTCGAGGTTGGCTTGGTCAAGGGAATCGGCCAGTCCCTTGAGCAAGGGCGATGGGGCAGACCCATCCGACCCATCGGGATCCCGGCGGTATTCACCCACAACCGTGTAACCGGTACCGGCATGGTGAACATGGCCCCAGTCCCTAAATATGGCACCATAGCTGGTAAGGCCACCCAGTAGCCGTCGGAAGCCCAGGGTCGAGGCCAACCGGGTCAGGTTGTCCAGACCGTTCTGCAGGCTGACGACGGCGGGTCCCGTCCCCTCCTCATCGCGGTGAGCCCCAATGCCGCGCCATGTCGATAGACCACAGGCCGCGGCCGGAGTATCATAGGCCTTGACGGTCACCAGGATGTAGTCGGGCCGGAACCGGTCCGGCAGTTCATCCAGACAGCTCACCGCCTCCAGGTTCACGACCGCCTCGGTGAGGCCGGTGACCAGCAGGCCCCGCTCCCGGATGGCCCGCACATGGGCTTCACGACCGAGGAGGACCACCTCATGACCGACACTGGCCAGCCGGGCCCCGAACAGGGAGCCCATGGCCCCCGCTCCGAAGATGAGAAATGATGGCTTATTCATGGGCGAGGAGGACCTGTGTATCATCGATAATTAACCCTTCGCACTCCCGCGAGTAGCTACCACTCCTTACAATTAACGCCACCCGGCCATCAACAGCCATTCACCGACTGCCGGTAACCAAGCAAATCACCATACTAACCACCGTGTAGATCATTTTCGAACGTCAGCTGTCATCTGTTGACCGGGGATGTGGGGTCGTGGAAGCCAGGCCGGAAGGTCAGGCCCGGGAACGTCGACCCGGTACCGCGGGCCTCTCAAGCGGATGGTCGGTCGTCGCCCGAAGGTTCAACATTATCTCCCGGTAACCGGCGACCTCGTCGGGGTTAAGACCCACCAGGGGATAGAATATGGGTATCCCGGATCCGGTGGGAAGCTCCTTGAATGCCAGGATGTCCCAGCTCAGCACCAGGGCCTGGGCCCTGTGCTCCAAGGCGATCTTCCGGACCAAGGGCAGCAGTTGGAGTTGGCTTTCTGCGTATACCGATGCCAATGCTGACTCCGGTCCCGTTCCCGACTCGGGGGATTCCGATGCGATTCCCACTTCCGACTCGGGGGATTCCGATGCGATTCCCACTTCCGACTCGGGGGATTCCGATTGGATTTTTGCTTTGGATACCGGGAGAGCCAACTCATGGAGCTTCAATCTAGGATGCCAGGATTCGAAGGCCGCGATGATATCCCAGTGCTTCTCGACCAGACCGGGTATGCACAAGAATACGCAACGGCAACCCCGCTTGGCCAGCATCCAGGCCGCCACCACCGAGTCGGCGGAGTCGATGAGCACGGCCACCCGACCCTGGCTGCCAAGGGGCAAACCCCCGACCCCGGGCAGGCTGTCGACCATACCGTAGGTCTGGTTCTGGCGTACCTCCAGGGTCACCTGCAGTTCGGGGTCCTTGAGCTGGACCCTGGCTGTGGGCACGGCCTGGAGGATGGCGGCACCGGCCTCACCGGCCAGTTCCATCGAGGTGAAGGGATGGTTACCGGTACGTCGAACCTTCACCCCGAAGGTGGTCCCGGAGCTAGCCGAGGCCAATCGCCGGGCTGCCAGGGCCACCGCCAGCTCGAGCACCCGTTCCCGGTCCGAGGTTGGTCGGTAGCAGGCCGGTGAATAGGAGACCACGCCGAAGGTGCGACTGACCGCCTCCAACGCCATCTCGATGGGCTTGGCATGCACGATCACACGGCCCTGGGGTCTCTCGACCGTGGCCTTCAGACCGATGCCCTCGAGCTGGTCCATCAGGTTATCCACCAGTTGGCGCTCGAAGCGGGCCCGGACCCTGTGGGACTTGAGGCCGATCTCACCATAACGCACCAGAACAACATTGTGATCCGGAGAAGGGGGTAGCTCCTTGGTAGGGGAATTCTCTGCACTCGACTCGTTAGAGGAAGATTCGACCATCGCTTCTGTATTCGGTCCGGTAAAATAGAGGTGTGGTCGTCAAAATCACATGTAAAAAAATGAAAGGCTACCAGGGTCATCGATCTGGATGGTCTCTCGGTCTCTCCGGAACTGTCCTCGTTGCCTCATCATGGATGGGGCACCCATGGACCGATGACGATAATTTACCTGGGTGAGAGGGTTTCACAGGGGTAACAACGAGGTCTGTGTCGACTTGTGAATGTGAACCACGATACGACTGTCAAGGCCAAAGACCGTAATGATAATACCTGTTCCTCAACGCTGCTCCGGCTTTGGTCTTATTCTCGTCCTGAATGGCCCCGAGGGCCGCCGGGGCGATCGTTCCATGTCGATACCCGATACCCTACACCTATGCCCGCCTGCGACGCATGGCCATGATGACCCCGGTGGCCAGCACCGCCAGACCCGATAGGAGCACACCGGCTCCGGGGCTGGCCTCCTCGATCTTGACCGTCAGGGTGATGTTCAAGGTGGCGTTGGCGTAGCTACCCCCGACATCCTCGTCCGGAGCCTCCGTGTTGTCGATGAGGATGGCGTATTTGCCGCCGGGGTTGGGCATGGTCTTGGAGTAGCTCATGTTCAGGGTACCCAGCCGGGAGTGATCCTCGATGTAGATGATGTTCCCGCTGTTGGCCAGGGCCTCCTCGTAGTTCTCGACCATGTACTCTTCCATCAGGAACAGATCGAAGATATGGCCACTGGCCTCCTTGGCCGTCACCTTGAGGATATCGGTGGCCTTGGCCCTGAACTCGTAGGGCCAGTAATGGTCCTTGTCGATGGTCTTCTCTACGGTCTCGGCCCGGGCTTCGCCCATCGGCTGACCCGGGAGGAGGGGGCTCGCGGCGATGGTCATCAGCAGGATGGCGAGGGTGACCGCCGGTATCCTGAGACCCGACACTCTCGAAGTCCGACGTAAGGGGTTGGCCGTCTGGTTCATGCTCAGGTCATAGGTTAAACTGACTCAAAAGGCTTTGGCCCTGGGCCCTGGGCCCTGAGTTTTGAGAACTGACGTCTGGAGATCTGAGTTTTGAGAACTGGCACTATCAAGGTTTGGCGGCCCCTGGCCCCTCTGTCGGGAGGCCGCCCGCTCTGCAGGTCGGGAGCTATTCTCGGGTCGCTGCCGACGGCGGCCGGCGCAGGGCGATCGGCCTTGGCCCGCCCCTAAAGATCACAACATTCTGGGTGTGCTAAA
>CAYSUX010000040.1:0-15578 GCA_964434315.1 uncultured archaeon | reverse complement strand
GAGTGGGTTTTACTGGTGAGGGTGATACTGGCGTGGGTGATACTGGAGTGGGTGAAGACGAGGGATATTGAGAACGGTAGGATGGCGGTTGGTCGGGTCGGGACTCCGGAGGTGGCAAGGTCGGGGGCGGCGGCCGAGGTGGCAAGGTCGGCGTCGATGGTGGGATCGAGGAGAGGCCCGTATGGTCGGGAAAACCGGTCGGCATCCCAGGCAACGAAGGTGTAGAGGTGTCAAGATCCTCCGGATCGTGACGCCGATTGGAGAGCCAGATGCCGACCACGATGAGGGCCATCAAAACGGCTCCCAGCAGGGCCATTGGTCTGAGCCACTTGCCCAGGTCCTCCTCCTGCTCGCCAAAGGCCGGAACATCCAGTATCAGCAGGCCATCCTGAGAGTTGACCACATAGACATGGCGGCCATCTATCGCCAGGCCTGTGGCGGTCGAGAGATTGTACTGGCCCACCACCCGCACCTCCTCGGTGTCACTGACATCGTAGATCAGCAGACCATTGGAGCTTGCGGCCACACAGACATGGTCACCCTGGACCGCCAGGTCGGCGAACACCCCGCCTTGGTCCATCTTGTCCACGATCTTCCTTGGTTTGGTGGGGTCCGAAACATCGACCAGACGCAGGCCGTAACCACCGGCGGCCATGAACGCGATATCACCTGAAACCGCCACACCGACCCCGCTCCCGTAGGTACTCAGCAGGCCCTCGAGTCGCGGACTCCATGGTTCGCTTACATCGATTATCTGCAGACTGCCGGCAGCCACATAGGCCCTGTTGCCCGAGAGGGTCACATCGTAACCGTGGGTGCTGGAATGATTGCCCAGGTAAAAGGGGGCGGCGGGGTTACTGATATCCACCACCTCCAGTGTGGGGTCGAGGGTCGCCAGGTAGGCATGGTGTCCCGAGATAGCCAGGTTGCGAACGATGCTTCCCGACCGGTAATAGCCCAACTCCACAGGATGGGCCGGGTCCAGGATATCGATGATGCGCAATCCATGATCGGAGGCGGCCACATAGGCCAGATCATCGACCACCACGACCGCGCGGGCCGAACCCCCGGTATCGAAGTGACCCATCTCCACAGGATCGGTAGGGTCACTCACATTGACTATCCGCAGACCCGCCCAATCGGCGGCCACATAGGCCAGCTCACCCGAGATGGCGACATGGCGGGCCACGCCCTGGACCTCCAGGGAGCTCATCTTGTTCACCTCGAGTCTCTCATCGGCATCGGCATCGGCACCGGCCGCGGCTGGAAGCATGAGCAGTGTGATGAGCAGTACGATGGGCAGAGTGATGAGCAGCAGGAAGGACAGAGTACCGCAAAACCTGGCGCCGGTCGGTACCGGGGTGGCCTCTCTACCCTGGATTTGGATACGCAATATGAACGACGATCTTTCAATCCGCCATGACGAATGGGACAGGTATCCGCTCACCATCGGTACATGAATGGACCGGTGGGATATAGCTCTTTTTACCAGGGACCAGGGAGGGAGTCAGGCAGGTAGGCAAGCAGGCAGTCAAGCAGGTAGGCGGGCAAGCAGGGAAGCAGGCAGGCACTAGCTGCCAGGCCAAAGAGCGAGCACCCGCCGCAGGATGGGTACGTCGGCCTCCAGCAGCGTGTACGCCTTGGTGCATCCTCCGCGCTCCCCGCGCTCCCCGCGCTCCCCGCCGCCCTCGATGGCCTCGGGCGCCACCCATTCCACCCGGTCATGTTCGTCGGTCAGGGCTTTGGGCGCCTCGGGCCTGGGGGATGACAGGAAGCAGCGATAGGCCAGCAGCACTATCCGGTATCGCTCGTAGGTGTGGTGGACCGCGGTCAGTAGCTCGCCGACCATGACCTCGATGCCCAGCTCCTCCATCAGCTCCCGGGCCAGGCAGGCCTCGGGGGATTCGTCGGGTTCCAGCTTGCCGCCCGGGAACTCCCACAACCCGGGGATATAGCGTTCCGGAGCCCGTCGGGCGATGAGCACCCGGCCCCGCTGGTCGAGGATCACGCCAGCGGTGACTACATGTAACTTCAGAGCGCGCGTGCTTGGCCCAGGCTCATCGTTATCATTGGCAGGTACGGTCAGGCTATCGTTGGCAGGTACGACCCGGGTCAGGCTATCGTCGGTCACACCCTACGCGTCCTTGATCCGGCTGTCATACTCGCCGGCCCTGATGGCCGCGGCCATCTCCATGGCGGGTCGGCCCTCACAGGTGATGCCTGCCGAATGGGCCGTGCCCAGGACCTCCCTTGTACGGGCGGCCAGATCGGCGCCGGTGAGGTCGCCGGCCTTCATGCGGGCCACCTTCATGGCCTGCTCCAGGGTCATGTCGCCGGCCACCTGGGTCCCGGTCTCGCCGGATCCCGACTCGATGCCCAGCTCGCTCTTGATGAGCTGGGAGGTGGGAGGGGTTCCAACCTTGATATCCCAGGTCTTGCTCTTGGTGTCCACCGAGACCGTCACCGGCACCTTCATGCCGTTGAAATCCTTGGTCAGCTTGTTTATCTCGGTCACGATCTTGGTCACATCGACTCCCAGGGGTCCCAGAGCGGCTCCCAGAGGGGGTCCGGCGGTCGCCTTGCCGCCATCGACCAGTGCTTCAACTTGTTCGGCCATTATTCCAACTCCCGTTCTATGACTCGTACATGGTCACCCTGGACCGTGATGGGGATGGGCACCATGGCCTCGAAAAGTTCCACGGTGACCTCCTCCTTTGATTCGTCGATTCGCTGGACCCGGGCCTTCTCACCCTTGAAGGGGCCGGCGATGAGTTCCACGATGTTGCCCTCGGCGATGCCGTGGACGATCGGCTTGGGGGTCAGGTAGGGTTCCACATCCCTGAAGGGGATGGTGCCGAATTTGGACCGGCTCTTGCCGCCCTCCCAGGCATTTACCATCAACATCCCCCGCACATGGGGCAGGCCCCGAATGGTCTCCTTGAGCAGCTCGGGGTTCTCGGCCTCCACGAATATGTAACCGCGCATCTTGGCCGGAGCCAGAATGGCTACCACCCCGGTGGGTGTTGTGGCCCGCTTGATACGCCCTGAGAGGGCGTCGCTGGCCGATCGTTCGTGACCGATCTGGGTCTTTATGGTGAAAATCTGAACCTCGCTCTCGGGTCCCTCGTCCAGGAATTTAACCATTTGATTCACCAACCATTATTCTTTGAAATCCTATGTAATTCTTTTTTCGATCCTACAGGCCGAACAGGCCGCCAAGCCATGGGGGAAGATAGGTCCAGATGTAGTAGATCGTGAAACCCAACCCACCGACGAGGGCTATGCCTATGGCCGTTATCCATGAGGATTTGGAGAACTCCTCGGGAGTGGGCTTGCGTGACATACGCAATACACGGCCGTACTTGCCACGGCCTAGGGTACGACCCTTTTCCTCCAAGTAGCGTTGGAGTCGCTCAAAGGTCTCTGTTGCGGTCATGTTCTCACTGTACGAAATCAATACCGAATCGATTTTCGAGTTCCTGTTCGATCTTGGTCACAGGTCCCAGTATCTGAGGTGACTGAACTCCGGTGACCACGAGCATGACCCGGAGTGTCTGATCCAGGGACTCATCAATCGAGGCGCCCCAGATGATACGCGCCTCTTTATTAATCTTGCTCTGAACTACCTTCAGGACCTGCTCGGCCTCCTGAAGGGTCATATCGTTGCCTCCGGTGACGTTGATAAGGGCGCCCTTGGCCCCGGTTATATCGACGGGGAGCAGGGGTGAACTGAGGGCTTTCTCCACGGCCCGGATGGCCCGGTTATCGGCCGATGATTCCCCGGCTCCGACCATGGCGACGCCTCCGGAGCGCATGATCGTGCGCAGGTCGGCGAAGTCGATATTGATCAATCCGGGCTTGGTCGTGATGTCGGACATGCACTTGATGGCCCGACCCATGACCTCATCGATGGCGATGAAGGCCTGGTTCAACGGTAGCAGGGGCGCCACCTCCAACAGCCTGTCGTTGGGGATGACGATGACCGTGTCAACGACCTCCCTGAGCTTGTTGAGACCCTGAAGGGCGTTGTTCATCCGAACCGCGCCTTCCGATTTGAACGGGATGGTCACGATGGCGATGGTGAGGGCCTGGGCCTCCTTGGCGATCCGTGAGAGGATGGGGATGGAGCCGGTGCCGGTGCCGCCGCCCAGTCCGCAGGTCAGGAAGACGATGTCCGAACCTTCCACCGAGTCGGCCACCAGGTTCCGCGACTCCTCTGCCGCGCTCTCGCCCACCCTGGGCAACGAGCCGGCGCCAAGGCCCTTGGTCAGGGTCCGACCCAGCAGTATCTTCCGGTCCACCTTGGTCTGCAGGAGATGCTGGGCGTCGGTGTTCAGGGCGACCACGCCGACCCCCTCGATGCCCAGTTCCAACAGGCGGTGGACCGTGTTGTTGCCGGCGCCGCCGGTTCCCAGGATGACTATCTTGGTCTTAAGACCGGCCAGCACATCCTCCAGCAGGGCGTCATCCTCGCTGGCGGAGCCGGGTATGATGACCGGTTCCAGCTCATCCTCGGCGATGATGGCCCGGATATCGGCCTCGGGGATCGCCTCGCCGCCGATGAGGATGTCCGAATCGCCATTCAGGGAGGGCTCATCGTCGTGGGAGCCCAGGGATACCGGGGCTTCATCTTCGCTCTCAACGGCGGGGTTCCGCTTCGCCCGGGTACCGGCTGTGGTCCCGAGGCGGATCTGGCCCCCTCCTATCTCCGTGGTCACGCGATAACCTCAAATTGTAATCGTGGCCGCTATTTAAGGATTCTACGTCACTTCTCTCTGGTAATATCGACGAGCCGGGCATCCCATGACCAAGCCTTTATTAAATCACCTCGCCATTCCTTGCCTCATGGGTGGCGGTATCGTCTCCAGCCCGGCCCTGGACACTGACAGGCAGGCCGAAGAAGGAACCGATCTCCGGGAACACCGGACCCCTGGAAGGACCGGGACCGACAAACCTGACCGAAACCCCCGAACCACCCGACCCATCCCGGTCCGGGAGCGGCTCCGACGGCTGGTGGTCATCGGTGTGACCGTCCTGCTTCTGGGCCAGGTCACGATGGTGGTGGCCGGCCTCTTCCACACCGCCCAGGCCCAGGGCATCCCCACCGTCATCGATTCCGATTACGGCGTCTCATCGGCCCTGCAGGAGCTCAACACCCAGATGGACAACAACAGGGCCTCACCGGACCCGGCCATCCAGGAGAACCTCTCGTTCATGCGCTCGGTCTACACCGACCGGCCCCTGGAGCAGACCTACTTCGCCGACCTGGAGGCCGAGATGGCCGCCAAGAACGAATCCGACCTGGTCGACGCGCCCCTGGACCTGGCAGGCGAGATCGAATCCTACGATGTCCCCTTGAACCACCAGGGTTACGAGGTGGAGACGGTCGAACCGCCTCCCTCGGTGAGGGCCGGTATCTTCGAGTGGATGCTACGGAACGAGGATGTCGGGAACATCACCTTCTTCGAGACCATCGTGAGCCTTCTGAGTGAGACATACCTGATCTACACCAAATACCACGGATATGAGAATGTCACCTCGGTGCCCTTGCTGACCACCATCGCGGGCGCATCCACCGGAGCCATCAGAGAATATGCCGAGAGCATGGACGAATCGCTCCTGAAGACCCTGGTACTGGCAATCGCCAATGCCATTGATGCCATTGGTGGAGAAATCGGGCTTGGTTGGCAAACCCTCGATGTCACCGATGATGGGGTCGAGGATCTCCGAGTGCGTCTGGTTCCGTTCTTGCGCGATATCCAGGGTATCAACGGGACCGGTGGCGTCATCCCAACCGGCATCCAGCTTCTGGGCCAGATGGGGGTTGCCATCGAGGTCCAGGAGATCGAGGACACCGAGCTCCCTGACCCCATCGAGGTCGGTATCGTCCGGGCCATTGGCTATCCCGGTGACGAGGGCGCGGACCAGAGCTACATCTGGACCGTGGACCATGAATTCTCGGAACTTCCGGACAACTATCAGTGGGAGGTCTATGCCGAGGATGTCTCCCTGGAGCTGTCACTGGATTCGTTGACCGGTCTGGTCAACCTGACCACCTTCGACCCTCCCTACACCATCCGATATTTCTGTGATAACAGGGACAACCTGATGGGTGAGACAAACCTCGAGAGCCTCTCCATGCTGCCCGGCTATGCCAAGTTCGTCTGGGAGCAGGGAATGGACCCCGAGGACGCCCTCACCGATATCACCTTCGTCAACGTCACCTTCACCAGGCCCCTTGATCCTTTGATAAACATCCCCGAAGAGGTCATCGTGCGCATCAAGGGTGACGACGTCGGTCAGAACCAGTATGACGCCATCGAATGGTATTCCAGCGGCAAGGCTGTCGATCTCGACGACGACCGTTACCGGACCAACATTGATCTGGCCTACTACGAGATGAAGGAACGACCGGCCGATACAGAACCCTTCCACTCCTATATCCTGGCCCAGATCGAGGGGCTCCCATACGGCGACCTGGAACATCCCGACCACGAAATGACCTCCCTGTTCCTTGAGATCAACAACGAGTCCGCCAGCGAGGACGAACCCTGGACCGTGGCCGAGCTCCAGTCCACCGGCAGCTATGCCATCAAGTCATTGAAGTACTGGGACTACGAGTATTACTCGGAGAATGCCTTCATCCCCGCCACTTACGAGAATCATAGCTATCACAAGTACCTCTACACCGAGGCATATGACATTCCCCCCAAGCTCTACCTGGAGGGCTCTTTCAATCTCCTTGGGAACAGTGATCCGATAACCGATTTCGATGAGTTGACCAACACTGTGGGCGATTTCATCAACGAGATAATATTGCGCATCGCCTCCAAGCTCTACGCCATTGGCCTGACCCTGCGGGGGATTCCCGAAGCGGTACTGGGGGTCTCGACCACAGGCGGTCGTTTCAACCTTCGCCTGCGCAACATGTGGGACAACCCCGACTACATTGGCTCGGCCTTCTTCTACTACACCTCGGACAGATATCTCTACTATCCCGGGGATGACGACTTCTTCGCCATCTACAACGAGACCGCCTTCCTGTCCCGGAATGCCGCTGATAATCACTCGGTCCAGTCGGACAACAACACCATGTTGGCGGTATCCGCGCGGCTCACCGGGATCGGTGACGTGAGCTATGTGAGCGAGAACGAGACCCGGGAGATCACCCTGACCACAGCCCGTTATCGGGACAAGCCCTTCCGCGTCTTCTTCCAGAACACCAACGAGACCCATCAGCCCACCAACTGGGCCAACATCACCCTCTCGGACCTGCCCCGGAGTATCGCGTTGAACATCGATATTGACGAAGGCACCTTCAGTTACACCGCCGACAGCGATCATGGTGACGAGGTCATCGAGAGCATTACCTTTAGTTCCTATTCCGAACCCACCTACACCTCCTTCGAGCTGGGCCATCTGCCCTCATCCTTGATCCTCAGCCGCGACTCGGATGTCCTCTACCTGGAAACATTCGGTGATGCCGGTGAGGATTACTTCGACTTTACCTTCTCCATCTCCAATTTCTCCAATGAAGAGAATGTCACTATGTACCGCTGGGCACCCCATTACAACGGCTCGTACGCCCTGCTCAATCAACAGGATGTGGGGAGGCCAACCGCCCGTTCGGCAGTGTCGGGCCGATTGCTGGGCATCAGTCTTATCCGGCTGGAGACCCTGACCGAACAGTCGCTCTTCAGATGGCGGCTGCGGGATTCGGTGCCCTTCCGGGTTGGGGTCTATGACCCTACCGAATACACGGACCCCACTCAGGGTCTCAACGCCTATGTGGAGCTAGCCGCCCTGCCCCGCTCCATCACCGTGACCATACCCCCGGTGAACGCCACCTCGTTCCCGGAGACCGATGTGGGTAACATATCCTCCCTGGCCGATATCGCCCGACTGGTGGAACAGTTGGCCGACCTGGGCAATATCCTGGTCGATATCGTATCCGATCTGAGCCTGAACATCGTCAGTGGCGTCGGCGGTCTCGAGGCCGGCGCCGAGTTCGAGTACCACCTGGACGACCCCCTGGATATCGTCGGATGGGTCAACAAGGGTGACATCACACAGTTGGATGATCCCCGTTGGATCCATGGATTATGGGTCAGGGAAGCAAAAGTGGACGATGGTACCATCCTCTCGGCCCGGATACTGATGCGGGGTCTGCCCAAGGACATCGATCTCGACTTTGCCCTGGAAGGCGACAACGTCGATGTCAACATGCATTTCGATAACCTGCAACCCTGGAAGGACGAGAACCTCGATTACCTGATGTTGGACAGCCAGGGCATCCGCGGGATCAACGCCTCGTTGTATGTCCCGATATTGCCCTCGGGCCTGACCCTGGACGCCAACGTGAATATCGTGGCCAACACCTCGGTCGACAACCTGACCCTTGAAGGTCAGATCAGCCTCAATACCCACAACCGTGACCTGGGCACCATCTTCCTCTCCTTGAAAGAGAGCGTCGAATCCTCGTACATGATCCGGACGATCCTGTCAAACCTGCCCAGGCAGGTCGATCTGGGCCTGAACATCTCCGACAACCTGAGCCTGACCTACGACGGTCATGGGGACGTTGTGGACTATGTTCTGGCCGAGCTGGAAGTGGGCGATGTCTCGAACCTGACCTCCTACTGGATCCACGGACTCTCGGCCGAGGTGGACGAGGATAACGAGGCAGCCACTGCCAAGGTCTACCTGGAGGGGTTGCCCTCCTACGCCGGCATCGACCTGATCCAGGACACAAACGGGACCCGGTTGAATGTCAAGGCCGAGGATTTCCACAGTGTCGAGGCCACCGCCCCCGATCATATCATCCTGGACCTGCGCAACATCTCCAACATGGATCTCCTGCTCTACCTGGACCGGCTGCCCTCCGATGACGATGGGGATCCCGTACCCCTGGATATCGATGTCGAGCTCTGGCTGAAGGCGGCCACCGAGGGTGAGCGGGACCTGCGGGGTGAACTGAACCTGGAGCTCTCCCATCCTTTGGCCATGGCCTATGTGCGGGTGGTGGAACGCTCCAAGACCCCGGTGATGCTGGAAGCTATTGTTCCCAATGTACCCACGATCCTTACCCTTACCGTGGCCATCAGTGAGACCGTGGACCTGGATTTCACCAGCAGCGACCCCCTGGAATGGGCTCTGGTCTCCATCGATCTTGGCGACACCAGCGAGCTGGGAGCCTACTGGACCCATGGCCTGGTCATCCGCCAGGGTGAGGCCGAGGACCACGATCCCATATCGGTCAGGCTCTACCTCACCGGCCTGCCCACCGCGGCCCATATCGACACCGACTTTTCCACCAAGTCCCTGATCCATCTGGCCCTGTTCGACTTCTCCCCCACCACCTACCAGTGGGCCATCGTCGACGTCCTGGGCTTCGGCAACGTCTCCTTCCTGCTCTATGTCTCCCATATTCCAGAGAACACGAACATCAACGCCACCTTCGATATCGACTCCGACGAGGATTACTGGGTGAAGGATTTCTTCGATATCAAGAACTCCAAGAAACTGGGAGCCTCCTACCTGAAGACCTACAATCGATCCCGGCCCAGCACCACCGAGGTCTACCTTTCCCATGTACCCCGGAACCTGAGGGCCGATCTCCTGTCGGGCAAGCGGGTGGACCTGACCGTCTCCGGGGACGATCCCGATTACATCATCTGGATCAACCTGGCCAAGAAGACCTATGGCCGGTGGCGCAACATCCATGCCACGGTCCACGACACACCCGAGCGCTTCCGTTTCGTCATCGAGCCAGATTACCGGTTCGATATGCATCAGCCCTTCGTGTTCCAGGGCTTTCCCTCGGTCACCGTCGAGACCACCTCCAACGATATCGACATCTACCTGAACATCGACCCGGGCTACACCGGCGGCTTCACCGGTGTCAGGCTCCATGCCATCAACGCCGGCGACGGTACCGAATTGAAGGTCAAGTATCGCGACGGGGTGCCCTGCTTCGTCATCGACGCTCCCAATCGACTGGGCCAGGCCTTCTACCGGATCGACGGCGCCCCCTCCACCAGGCAGTTCGAGATGGATTACCTGGAGATCCATGCCCGGGATGTACGTCATGTGGTCATCGAGGCCAAAATGGTCTTCGGCGCCTACCCGGTGTTCGTGCTGGAGAACGCCCGGGGCGGTGAGCTCATGTTCGGTCTGGGCGGCACCATCACGTTGCTGGGACTGGAGCTGGAGGTCAATACCGTGTTGCTGGACATCCGGTTGAAGGAGGTGGGCGGTCATCCGGTTGTGCCGAGCTGGTCCTCGGCCCAGGTCAACGGCGCCACCACGGAACTGGGCTCCGGCACCCGCCATTACATCATTCCCGAACCTGTAAGCTCCCTGCTGGGCTGTATCGGAGGCACGCTGCTTGGCTAGGCGTCAGGCGGCCAGCCATCTGGGTTCAGGCTCTGTGACCAAGGCCCCGAAACGGACCCGGGTCAAGGGCCTGGAAGATGATTCGCGCCGGTCCCCGATAGCCAGACGCAGGCGCCGGTTCGCCCGGGCCAAGGCAGACAGGGCGGGCATGAAGGATCAGAACGAGGAGCGCTCGAGCAAACTTCGCATCCTGCTTGTCATCGGGATCGTTGCCGCCATCATCGTCGCGGGTTGGGTGACCTTCACCTTCTTCGTGCCCCACACCCGGGTCCAGATCACCACCACGTTCAAGGATTCCTGGTCCGGCAAGTTCGTCCAGACCGAGGTGAACAACAAGGGTACCCATGAACTGGAGGGGCTGCAGATATCGGTGGCGGTCTGGAATGGCTCCAAGCTGTTGAACAGCACCTCCGAGAGCCCTGGGGACCTGGCGGCCCACGACAACCACACCATCCACTGGCTCAACTTCTACGGTCACAGCCTGGATAAGTTCCAGGTCATCGTCCAGGTGAGCTTCGAGACCAACGGTAAGGAATATCAGGAGACCTTCGATTACGAGACCGAACCCTACCAGTTCCAGGCCTGGAAGGACGAGATATTCGAGTGGGGCTGAAGGCGGGAGCAAAGACACCCTTCAGGTATCGGTATCCGGCACCCCTTTTGCTAGCACAGCACCTATGGTCCGGTGAGGAGCGACCGCCGATAAGATGCTCGACGCTATTGGTTCGAAACGACCATTTGGCGGCCCTGCTTTGAATTTGATTTGACGGCAGGGATGCGATCGGCAATTGAGTTGAGCGAAGTAGTGACCGTGAACATGGACAACGCAGGCAGCAACACCAGGCCTGGTGCACTTTACTGCTCAACAGCCTTGCCTGCCTTGCCCGCTCAACAGCCTGCCTGCCTGCCTGCTTACTCTGCCCACCAGACCAGACTCATGAATGGACAGCACGCAAAGAACTGTCATGGCGCTGAAATCCGGTGTGCCGGAAATGCCTTTTATAGGATGGGTCAGGAACAGAACATGTGCCCTACCCCTGTAACGACCAAGCACCCCAGTCGCTCGAACCGGACCGCCAAGGCCCCTGCCATTGCCATCGCGCCCCGCCAACCCCGCATCCCCAGCAAGCATATGCCCCGCCGCTCCGGCAAATGGCCCAAACAGGCCCGGGATCAGTGCGAGACCACCAAATGCGACGATATCGCCTACCCCGGGGGTTACTGCGTCATGTGCTGGACCGACCGTTTCGGGGATACGAAATTCAGACCCCAGATAGGATTCACGTAGACGGCACCAGTAGGCCACACCAGCCAATACTACACCAGCCAACACAAGCCTATACTACACCAGGCCCACAGGCTGATAGGTCAGCAGGTAGGCAGGCGAGTAAGCTGGTTGGCGAGTTGGGACCAAGCAGGCTGGCTTGGCTGGCAGAGTTTCAACCTGACAGGTTGGCAGGCCGGCAGGATGGCTGGCTGATGGGATAGGCGAGTCGCAATTGCAACCAGGCTGGCAGGCAAGCTGGCAAGCGATAGCATCCCCAACGCCTGCCTCCAATTCCTAAATGGATGCCTTGACTTGACCGTTCTCCACTATCAATTAAAAGGTCAACCAGTTGAAGAATATATCCCCGAAAAGGAAGCTCACGACCCAGGCCGCGGCCAGGGGCACCATATAGGGCGTCTTGGGCGTGACCCAGACCTGGGTTCGACCGGCGGCCTCCAGGTCGTCGTAGACCTGGTCGGAGTCGTGACGATTGCGCGGAAAGAACTCGAAGACTATCCTGGGTTTTGGATCACTACTGGACGATGCCTCACCTTTAGATGATGACTCGCTTTTGGACGACATGTCGTCACAACCGGCAGAGGCTGGCGCTTCCTTGTCAAGAACCTTCCGGGCCTCATCTCCGGCATCGGCAGGCATGTTGGTCCCTTCGGGGTCAAGTTCCCCGTTCGAGCCGATCTCCGGGTCCAGGTCCGGCTCAGGTTCCAGGTCTGTACCGGGTCCCTGGTCCAACTTGCATTCCAGGTCTGTACCGGGTCCCTGGTCCAACTTGCATTCCAGGTCTGTACCGGGTCCCTGGTCCAACTTGAGTTCCAGGTCTGTACCGGGTTCCAGTCCCTTACCTGGCTCTGGGTCTATACCGGGCTCCGGGTCTGTACCAGGCTCCATATCAGGGTCAGGTTCCGCGATGATCTCGGAGTCCTCGCTGCTTGCCTCGGCAGCGATCACCCCGCTTCTTTCTTCTTCATCAGGTTCATCAGTTCCAACTTCTTCAATTTCATCCCTTTCGCTATCCTCGTTATCACCGCCCTCATCGGCCATGGTCCCATCCTCTTCGATATCTTCCTTTTCTTCCTTCTCTTCACCAGGGGTCGCGGACCTGGGCTTGACCACTCGCTCCATTGGCCAGACGAACTTCTTGCGGGCCTTCTCGATGGGCATCCGGTAGCCAAAGAGCATCGGGATCAAGGGTCCCGACGAACGGTGGGCCAGGTTCCAGACCACCAGGATGATGGGGATGGCCAGGTAACAGAGCAATGAGTTGCCGAATATCACAAAGGGCATGGGGACTGCGAGCAGGTCCGAGGCGACCATCAGGTCCCAGGGTACGATGTCCGGATAGGTCGGCGCCAGCAGGGCCACGGTCATCAGGGCCTTGACATCCGCGCCCCCCAACATCAGCCCGGCATAGTAGGCCCCAACCATCAGGCCCATCAGTATCGGTACCGCCAGCAGGGCGGCGAACTCCCAATCCATGTCATCGAAGGGCAGCAGGCACCGATAACAGAGGTAGAGCAGACCGATCACCGCCATGGCTTGCAGGCCGTGCCAGCCGACGCGCCTGGCCTTCCAGGGCCAGTCGGAAGGATCGATGAAGGCGAAGGCGAAGAAGACCGCCAGGGGGCCCAGCAGGGCGAAATGCTCCCAGGGTCGCTCCCGCAGGTGCATATCCCCCAGCCAGAGGAATCCGGCGGCAACGCCCATGACCCACCAGACCTTGTTGGGTACCCGTCGGGTCTTGATATCCAGATAGGCGGCCAGGCCCAGGCCGGCCAGACCCACACCGAAGCGGGTCAACTGGAGCAACATCAGTTCATCGGTCATCACCTCGCCCAGCTTCGGCTGGTTAATGAGTTTGGCCCTGTGGCTATCGAGAGCGAAAATATGACCTACAGGATATCAGTTCAACGACCCGGTGGCAAAATGGCCTTGAGCAACTTCCACTCCCCGGGTCCGACGACCCCGGCTTTCGCCGCCAGGGGTAAGAAGGTCGCCGCGTAAAGGGCCACTCCACCGAACAGCAGGGTCCAGCTCTTAACGCCCAGGAGCAACAACCCCAGTGGCGGCAACGCGGCCAGGATCGAAACCGCCAGGGTCAGCAGCACATAGCGCCAGGGGTAGGCGACCTTCAACGACAGGTCCAGGATCCGATTGGACCTGACCACGATGGCAAAGGTGGATAGCCAGGTGACGAACACGGTGGCCAGGGGCAGGCCCAGCAGACCCACCTTCCACAGTAGCAGGCAGCTCAGACCCACGTTCAACACCGCCATGACCGACACCACCCTGAAGAGGTAGGAGGTCTGACCCGAGGCCATCAGGACCTCGCCATAGCCGAAGGGGCGGCTGGGCAACACCAGCAGGTAGAGCATGAAGATGGGCACGGCCTCACTGTAGGCCGAGGTGAAGAGCCCCTCGATGAGGGGGCGGGCGACCACCGCCAGGACCAGGGCCAGGGGAAAGAAGATGAGCACCATTCGACGGGCCATGCTGGACCTAAGCCGCGCCATATCCTCCAGCGCCCCTTCCTTGTGGGCCGCCGAGAGTCGGGGGATGACCACCTGGGCGGTGGACAGGGCGACCCAGCCGAAGATCATCGCCCAGAGCGAGCCGATGTAATAGACCGCGAAATCCCTGGTGGAGAAGAAGAAGCTCACCAGATACTTGTCGATGTTGACATTGATGATGCTGACCATTCCCGCCAGGCCCACGGGAACGCTGTAGGCCAGTTGCCTGCGGGTGAAGGTCTCCATTCCGGAGGGCGCAAGAATATACCTTGGGATCTGGTAGCCCAGGCTGACCAGGGCCTTGATGGCCGCCGCGGCGGTGATCCCGTAGAGGATGCCCCAGACCGTGGGAACCAGATAGGCCGAAAGGGGCAGGACCACCACGTCCACCAGACCGAAGGCCACCATGGAGATGGCCGCGCCCCTGACCCGCCCCTCCACCACCAGCAGGTTCTGCAACGGAGCCACAAGCAACATCAGAGCGGTATAGACCCCCAGCAGACCCAGGTAGGGCTGAAGGTGATGGTCGGGCTGGAAGCGCCCCAGGGCCCACTGTCCGGCCAGGAAGATGATGACCGAGGCCAGCGCCATGGCACTAAGCAATCCCAGGGTCTGGCGCACCAGTCGTGACCGTTCTTCTTTTGCCAGCCTGGGAAAGTAATAGGAGAGGGACCTGGGCAGACCCAGCAGCAAGAAGACCTGGAGCGTGGCATAGACCAGCACCAGCTCCTGGTAGGTGCCATACTCGGCCTCCACCAGCAGACGGGTCAGGGCGATGGGGATGAGCAGGCTGACCCCGAAGGCCAGCGCCCGTCCGTAGATCAGGGTCATGACCTGGCGTGAGAGGTCCATCAACCATCACCCAACAGCCTGTCGTAAAGGTCCAGAAGCTTCCATTCGTGAGCCTCCCAGACCCACAATCGCCTGGCCAACCGTTTGGCCCGCAGGCCCATCGCCTCCCTTTCAGGGTGGTTGAGCAGGGTTTCCATCCCTATGGCCACGCCTTCGGGGTCGGTGGCGTCCACGGTCAGGCCGCAGTTGATGGAGTCAAGGACGCGCTTCACCGGCGGTGCGTCGGAGGCCAGGACCGGCAAGCCCGATAGCAGGTATTCAAAGAGCTTGGTCGGGATGGCTCGCTGATATCTGGGTATTGGCTGAAGCAGGCTCAGAGCCACCTCGGCCCGGGCCACCAGCGGCGCGAGCTCCCGGTGGTCCACCCAGCCCCTCCAGTCGATCTCCAGCTTGTGACGCTTATCGTAATCCCGGGCCCGGGATTCCAGTTCAGGGTCATAGAAACCCCCGATGACCACCAATCTGGCATCCATCCGCCGGCGCAGGAGACGGTAGGCCCGGAGCATCACCTTGCAGCCCCGTTCGGCGGTCAGGCCCCC